>JALGWB010000176.1 GCA_025774405.1 bacterium | reverse complement strand
TTGTTTCCTCGGGCTCCTTGTTTCCACCTCATTTGCCCTCGATCGTGAGCCTACCCGTGAAGAGCTCGATCGGATTGAAACCACTCGCCAGATGATCGAAGCCAATGGCTATTCCTGGGAGGCAGGTCCCACTTCAGTTTCCCGTCTTAGCCCTGAGGAGTTCAAGCATCTGCTCGGTGTCAGGCTGCCGCCAGATTACGATGAGCGCCGCCGGCTTGCCAGACGCAAGCATCGAATGATCGAGGCCCTGCCTGACATGGCATTCCCTCAGAGGTTTGACTGGCGAGAGCAGGGTGGAGTAACTCCTGTGAGGAATCAGGGTAGCTGTGGTAGCTGCTGGGCTTTCTGCGCGACGGCGGCATTCGAATCGCAGATTCTTATTTACACCGGTCGCCAGGAGGATCTATCCGAGCAGGCTGTGCTCTCATGCAACCCTGTCGGTCATGGTTGTGATGGCGGATGGATGTCAACTGCCTATGATTTCTGGATGGCTTACGGTGCTGTCCAGGAGGCATGTATGCCATACCATGAGGTTGACACGGACCCGTGTATCGAGGCCTCATGCGATCCGGTTGATGATCTTGATGGCTACTACTACGTTGGTGAGAATGTCGACGATCTCAAGCAGGCGCTTCTCAACGGTCCTGTGGCTGTCGCTATGGCTGTTTGCGGCGGCTTCAGTGCTTACACAGGCGGCTGCTATGAGGACACCTGTACAGAAATCAATCATGGGGTGACCATTGTCGGCTGGGATGACACCATGTGTGGAGGGGATGGAGCCTGGATTGTCAAAAACAGCTGGGGTCCTGATTGGGGCGAGAATGGCTATTTCTATATCAAATATGGCGCCTGCATGATCGGCTATGGTGCTGAGGCTCTCAACTACAATCCAGACCAGACAGTATATCTATTCCATGATTCTCATCTGATTGACGATACCTCCGGCGATGGTGACGGTAAGGCCGAAATCGGTGAAGTGGTTACGCTGCGAGTTAGTCTCGTCAACGTCGGAGCCGAGACAGCAACCGCAGTTTCAGCCAAACTGCGAGCGTTATCGGCAGGTGTGGACGTAATCGACAGCATTGCCACTTTCCCAGATATCCCCAAGGGGGAGGCTATGGAGTCAAATGCACCCCATTTCACTTTTGTCATCTCATCCGGACCCGCCTGCGGAGCGATTGAGTTTCAGATTATAGCCACAGCTGAGGAGGGGACATCGAGTATCAATCTGACGCTTCAGGCTGGTAGCGTGGACACAATCTTTGTCGATGATTTCGAGACGAGCGATGGCTGGACGGTTGGTGTTCCAGACGATGATGCTGTTACTGGCATCTGGGAGCTGGGTGATCCTGAAGGCACATGGTGGGGGGATCAGTCGGTTCAGCCGGAGGATGATCACTCCCCGGATGGTTCCAGCTGCTATGTAACTGGCAGGCTGGCAGGCACATCTCGAGGCACCTACGATGTTGATGGAGGCAAGACCACTCTCATGAGTCCGACCATAGATCTTTCAAATATGGGTTCGGCTTTGCTCACCTATTACAGGTGGTATTCGTCAAACACCGGTCCAAATCCCAACGATGACGATTTTCTGGTCGATGTTTCAAATGACAACGGTGCCACCTGGCACAATCTTGAAACCCTCAGTTATGATGATCGTCAGTGGCGCAAGTGCCAGTTTTACCTCGAAGACTTTCTCACCCTGACTGATCAGATGAAGATACGGTTTGTGGCTCAAGACAACGGCGTTGGTGGATCCATTGTAGAGGCAGCAATTGATGATATAAGCATCATTGCCTGCCCGAAGGCTCCACCTGATACGACTGCTCCTGTGGTCACCGTCATAGCTCCGAATGATGGCGAGGTATTGGAGCACGGGATAAACTACGATATTCTCTGGTCAGCAAGCGACGATCTCGGGGTAACCTCAGTCACTATCGTTCTTTCCCAGGATGGCGGTCTGACCTTCCCTGATACAATGGCAACAGGTGAGATCAATGACGGAAACTACACGTGGTCAGTTCCCGGGATTGAGTCAGCTGTGGCGCGGATAAAGATTCTTGCCTGTGATGCTGCTGGTAACGTCGCGAGTGACATGAGCGATGAGGACTTCACTATCGGAGGGGCGCTTTCAGATCTTGGCGAGCTTGCATCACACGGGATCGTGCTTGAGGTCGATGCCATGGCTTCCGCATCAAAGCCTTGCAGCATCCTTTTCGGAATTCCTGAGGGAATGAAGGTTGTTCTCGATATCTTCGACGTTAGGGGAAGGCTCATCACGAATCTCTTGAATGAATATCGCGACTCAGGTTATCATCAAATCACCTGGTACCCTGATTCAGATCGCAGAATCACCTCTGGAGTTTACTTCGTCAGGCTGAGCTGTGACGGTGCCGTCAGAACCGCGAAGGTAGTCATAGCTGACTGATGGGCAAGGTCAAAGGGGCCGGTAGACAGAGCGTATCGCAGGATCGCGGAGGTTTGAGGGGAGGGAGTATTATGCGAGCGATATCACGCACCATGCTGGCTGGTTGCTTTCTGATTTCGGCTCTCGGGTTGGGTAGATGGAGCTTATCATTCGCAGGAGTCCCGCTCAATGGCTACGAGCCGCCCGAAAGGCTCTTTGAGGAAACGGTCATAGGGGATAAGCTTGTCTACTTCCATCAGCGGATGATTGGGCAGGCGGTCGTCGAGAAAGATTACATTGTCTACCAGTTCAAGCGCTCCACTGGTGAGTTGCTTGCAAGGAAATCGCACTGGCGGGATGATTTGCCTGAGAGCCTCCCGGATGAGTTGATCCCACAAAGTCAGGCTGAGAGTCTCGTCGATGGGGAGGTTCTTTTCAGCAAACCCTATTACATCTCGCCTGAATCGGACGTCTTCCCGCTCAGTCCAACTCCGAAAAACCCTTGCTGGGTTGTAAGAAGTAAGATAGGAGAGAGCCAGATTGTGACCATCATCGATGCGGTCGAAGGTAAGGTACTCGGCAACGGAGTGCCCCCACCCTACACAGCCTTCTCATTCAGTGGTCCAGTCGAGTGCCCTGCGAGTGGAGCGTGGACATCCTGGTATCTCAATGCAGCTCAGTGGTTCGATCTTATGGGCTACGATACTGAATCTGTTCAATGGCCTAGTAAGGCGAAGATAAGAAGTCATGTGAAGTCTGACAGCACCACTCTTTTCTACGAGATATGTCACGGTGGTTCAGATAGCTTCATTTATGCCTGCGAGGAGGGCTGGATGCTTTCGATAGTTTCGTGGCAGATTGAGGTGTGGATAAGCAACTTCGCCAAGATGCCATTCACATTCTTGGCCAGCTGCGAGGGTATGTGTGACACCACGGATGGAAGCTTCTCCTATGAGTTCAGAAAGGGCTCGGCTGAAAGCACGGCTACGGTTGGCTACTGTCACATGGATCAGGATTATTGTAGCGACTGCTGGACCTACTCGCTTGACTGGCAGGACGCACTCTTCAGGTACATTGATCAGGGCTGGACGGTCAGGGAAGCATTTGACCAGGCAAATGCAGATTATCCCGCTTGCGGTATTGAAAACTGCATGCGGTTCGCAGGGGATCCAACCTTCGCGCTTGTTCCCTCTGTGAGGCGTGATCCGTGGGCACCACTTGTCACTGTAATTGCTCCCAATGGTGGGGAGACTCTTGAAGCTGGTGAGATCTACGAGATAAGATGGACCGCAAAAGACAATGCTCACATAGCGGGTGTAACCATCCTGCTTTCAAGCGATGGTGGCATGACATTTCCCGATACAATTGCCGCCGATGAGCCCAACGACTCGTCCTTTGTCTGGCTTGTGCCCGATATCCACACGCGAACAGCCCGTATCATGATAGTGGCTGTTGATGGTGCGTTGAATGAGGGATTTGACACCAGCGATGCTGACTTCACCATACTTGGAAGTCTAGCAGGGATGGAGCGATTGGCCGCGTTCGATGTTCCAGTCTCGGTTGTGCTTGAGACCGATGGTGTATCTGCTGGTGTTCTCAATATCTGGCTTGGCCTGCCGGTGGCTACGGATGTTGCGTTAGATCTTTATGAGGTGACTGGAAAGCGTGTGACTTCAGTATTCACGGGGAACCTGGCAGCAGGCTATCATCAAATTCACTGGACGGTAAGGGGTGAGGCAGGTTCGGTGCTGAGTCCCGGAATCTACTTCTTGAGGGTTCAGTCAGATTGTGGGACTTGCTCGGCGAAGGTCGTCTTGGCGAAATAGTGGGAGAGATCAGGGAACGAACCCAATCGGCTTAATGTCTTCTTCACCCTTGAAACCCTTGCGTTCAGGAAAAGTCATTATTCCGATTATGTATTCCCATCGGATGAGCACCTGGGCGACATGGACTGCCTCATCAGTGGAGTCCGGGCGTGGTCGCCACTTGGGATTCTCAACCCAGACGCCGACTCTCTCGTCAACCTCTACAACCTTGGCATAGATGTCGGGGGAAGTTATGCCAAAGATTACAAGATCCTCGTGGGCACGCAGCTTGATCAACACAACTTCGTCTTTTAAGTCATCGAGTATCATGATACATCAAGCTAACTTTTAGCATGTGGCTTTAAGCCAGTCAAGGTGCTTTGGGAGGAAGCCTGCTGGCTTCCTCCCACTCACCTGTCAGATACCGAGCTTCTTGCGATTGGCTTCGATGTGGCTCAGGATGTTCTCCGCTGCCTTGACAGCATCGGTTTCGACATCAAGTATGCCGCCAGTAACCTCCTTGCAATCCTGGGTGAGCAGCTTGACAAGGTCTGGCGCGCCTGTAACTGTGGGAATTGGATTGACATAGGTATAGACTCCAAGCGCGAGGGCCAAGACAGCATCGATGGTTGCCTTCTGTTCCATGTACTGAGGTGCCACAGCT
>JALGWB010000175.1 GCA_025774405.1 bacterium | reverse complement strand
AAGCTCTGGATAGAGGAGAAGAGAGGGAAGGCTGACAGGCGGCGGATTGCAACTGAACTTCTGGCCCGGGGCATTGAGGCAGCGACTGTTGAACAGGCACTGGAGCTCTAGTATGATGATTCAAACCAGCTGGATGTGGCCAAGGCGCTCGCAAGTAAGCGTACGAACAGGTTGATGGGGCTAACACGCCGGGTGATTTTCAGAAGACTTTACAACTTGCTTTTGAGGCGAGGGTTTGATTCTTCGGTCTCGCGGCAAGCGGTCGAAAGTGTACTTGGAGAGATGGATTCAGGATGAGCAGGATGACAGCGGCTGAGCTGAGAAAGGTCTTCCTGGAGTTTTTCAAAAAGCGTGGACACACGATTGTGCCAAGTGCTTCGCTCGTACCCGAAGGCGATCCCACCCTGCTCTTTAATGTTGCCGGTATGGTTCAATTCAAGCAGTTTTATGCAGCCAAGGGTGCGATCCCGTTTACTCGTGCAGCGTCGATTCAGAAATGCCTGCGAGCAACTGACCTTGAAGAGGTAGGCAAGACAATCAAGCACCATACCTTCTTCGAGATGCTCGGAAACTTCTCCTTCGGTGACTATTTCAAGAATGAAGCTATCGAATGGGCGTGGCAATTCATAATAGAAGTGGTCAAGTTGCCGAAGGAGAAGCTTTACATAACAGTCTATGAGGAGGATGAGGAAAGCGAGAAGATCTGGGCTGAGCAGATTGGTGTGGACTCCAGTCGCATCTTTAGATTGGGCAGAGAGGATAATTTCTGGGGACCAGCCGGGCTTACGGGTGCGTGCGGGCCCTGCACTGAGATCCACTTTGACCTCGGTGCCGGGTTTGGATGTGGACGTGAGGACTGTTCACCAGGCTGTGATTGTGATCGATTCATTGAAATCTGGAATCTCGTCTTCCCGCAATTCTACCAGGATGAAACAGGCAACCTGAAACCCCTTGAGCGCAAAGGGGTCGATACGGGCATGGGGCTTGAACGCCTGGCGATGGTGTGCCAGGGTGCCATGTCAACTTACGAGACCGATCTGCTGAAACCGATCGGCGACTTTGTGCGGCAGCAGGCTGGTCTGGATAAACAGGATGACAGGAGTGAAATAGCCGTGAGGGTCATTGCTGACCACTCACGAGCACTTTGCTTTGCTATATGCGAAGGGGTGCTACCTTCAAATGAAGGAAGAGGATATGTGATAAGGCGCATCCTCCGAAGGGCAGTTCTAAGAGGACTTGATCTTGGCATCGAAGAACCTTTTCTCTACCGCGTTGTGGGCAAGGTTGTAGATGTGATGGGGAGTGCGTATCCCGAGATAACCACCGGTGCTGAAAAGGTTGCTTTGATTGTAAAGTCTGATGAGGAGCGCTTTCAAAGGACCCTATCGAGGGGTATGTCCATTTTCAAGCAGATGATTGACGAGGCCCAGGCCGGGCAGATGGATAGGCTTGCTGGGGATGATATATTCAAGCTCTATGACACCTATGGGTTTCCTCTCGAGATAACTCAGGAGCTTGCGCGGACTCATGGCATAGGTGTCGACGTCGAAGGTTTCCAGAAGGCGATGGACGACCAAAGAGAGCGTGCCCGTCAGCGAAGTCGAATTGGCAGGGATCTTGATCTCGCAGACGACATGGCAAGTGTTCCAGAGAACTTTGTTGGCTATGAAACGCTTGAAGTCCCAACGATGGTCACTCGCATCAGGCGAGACGGCGACGATGTTGAGGAAGTTCATGAGGGTGAAGAAGTCACTATTGAACTTGAGAGAACACCTTTCTATCCCGAAGGTGGTGGTCAGGTAAGCGATAAGGGGATGATTGTTGGTACCGAGGGCAAGTCGAGTGTCGAGTATGTCAGGTGGGCTGGTGGATCAGTTATTGAGCACCGGGTTCGGATTGAGAGCGGGAAGATATCCAGGGGAGAAGGGGTTGTTGCCAAGGTTGATCTCGATCATCGCAAGGCTACTCAACGCAATCATACAGCGACACACCTCTTGCATGCCGCATTGCGATCTCTGCTGGGCGGACATGTGCGACAAGCGGGTTCGCTCGTTGCTCCCGATCGGCTTCGCTTCGACTTCACTCACTATGAACCCTTGAGTGATGATGAGATCATCGAGATTGAAGATATGGTGAATCAGAGGATTCTCGAGAATATCCCTGTGCGTACCTCCATTGAACCTTTTGAGAAGGCCCGGGCCAAAGGTGCAATTGCACTTTTTGGAGAGAAGTATGGGCAAAAGGTGCGAGTGGTGGAGATTGAAAATACCAGTTGTGAGCTCTGCGGCGGAACACATGTCGCCCAGACAGGTGACATAGGCAGCTTCCGTATAGTCTCCGAATCAGGTATAGCAGCTGGAGTGAGAAGGATCGAAGCTGTCACAGGGACTTCTGCTATTGCCTTCTCGAGGGAGGCTACCCGTCGCATTGAACACGTCAGTCAGATCCTTCGGGTTCCGGAGAAAGATCTTGAGGATGGTGCTCACAAGATGCTTACGAGACTGGATGATCTCGAAAGGCAGGTAAGGGCATTGCGACGGCGGCTTGCCGGGGTTGAGGTGGATGAGAGGAAAGCACAGGTTCGTCAGGTTGATTCAATCAAGGTGGTAACTAGGGCGGTTGAGGATGCCGATGTTGATTTTCTGAAAGACCTTGCTGACAGAGTGCGACAGAAGATGCCAGAGATAGTTGTGGTGGTGGGAAGCAGAATTGGTGAAAGGGTTGTGCTGGTTGTTGGGGTTGACCAGAAGATTGTCACAAGCACAGGTATAAAGGCCTCAGCGATTGCAAAGCGCTTGGGTGAGATGGTTGGGGGCAGAGGTGGTGGCAAGGATACGTTTGCTCAGGCTGGTGGGAAAGATACATCGAAACTTGAAGAAGCACTGGATAAGGTAGTCAAGGTGATTCATGACCTTATTGGATGACGCTCGCCATGCTGGCAGTGTGAGGGTTAAGTGCAATTGGGCTTGTGGGGTTTGCAGTGTGGTGTGCAAGGCCGGATGCATCACCTACGGAGAAGGCTGTGTTGAGATCGATCTGGACAGGTGCGTTTTGTGTCTATTCTGTGTTAGGGTTTGTCCGGTGGGGTTGATTGGTGAAAATGACCTCGTGTGACTTCGATGTCATAGTGGTGGGCGGTGGTTGCGCGGGATTGTGGGCCGCAGCTTGCTCTGCTGATGAGGGTGCTTCGACCCTTTTGCTTGAGAAGGCAAGTGAAGTTGGAGATCGGGTCGTCTGTGCTGAGGGAGTTGGGGCAAGAGGATTAAGATCCGTCATTGAACCTTCGAGTGAATGGATAGCGGCCACGATTGATGGAGCAAGACTTTACGCCCCGGACGGCAAATGGTACGAGATCGAACAACCAGGTTGTGGGTTTGTGCTAAGGAAGGATCGGTTTATTCTTGGACTTGCAGAAATCGCAGCGAAGCGTGGTGTGGAGATACGTACATCCGCTTTTGGTAGCCTGGTCAGTCTTGCTGATGACCATATATCCATTGAGGCTTGCGTCGATGGTTGCAGAGAGCAACTCAGAGCAAGGGCCCTGATAGCTGCTGACGGGATCAGATGTGAGATCTCAAGACGAGCAGGTATCCTCGGCAGTCTCCAGGTCAATGAGATTTTCTCATGTGCTCAGGATACCGTGAGCGGGATAAGCGTCGATACCCACTTCGTCGAGTTCCACTTTGGCAGGAGGATAGCTCCTGGTGGTTATGCATGGGTCTTCCCGAAAGGTAGAGATAGGGCAAATGTTGGCGTTGGGATTGTGTTCGATACAAGGCAGAGCGACTGTGCTTCCGAATACCTTGCCAGATTCAAGATTGAAAGATGTCCTGAGAGCTCGATAGAAAGGGCGATCGTTGGTGGTGTTCCGAGTGTGAGCAATCCCTTTGAAGGTTATGGCAGAGGGATCTTTGCTGCTGGCGATGCAGCTCGAGTTGCCGATCCGATCTCGGGTGCTGGCATCGTACCCGCCCTCGAATCAGGGGCTATAGCTGGCAGAGCTGCTGCGGCCTATTCAAGAGGAAGATTGTCCCTGAGGGCATCAGAGGAGGCCTACCGCAGTGAGCTGAGACACCTGTGGCGGGACAGAACCTTGAGGTTTGCGATCAGGAGAATAATGATGAGGGCATCCGACAGTGACTTATGCAGGCTTCTGGCAAGATCTGCTGAGTTTTTTGCAGGTGGAAATCGTCTTGACGGGGATCCAATCGGACTCGTCAGATTCCTTATAAGAGCAATGCCAGATGTTTTCAGGGTGGTAAAGCACCTCGTTAAGGTGTGAAGCGATGAGCATATATGGCCAGATGCTGTCGATAGTCGAGCAAAGAGGTGCGGGCTATGTTGTGCTGCTTGATCCTGATAAAGGCAGTGCTGGTGAGATGGCAAGCAGGGCAGCGAGGATAAGTCGCTATGCCGATCTTATCTTCGTCGGCGGATCGATTTGCGTGAATCAGGATTTCGACCAGGCCGTCAGATCGATAAGTGAAGTATCCAGAGTTCCGGTCATCATCTTCCCTGGTGATGCTACTCAAATTTCATCCTACGCTGATGCTTTGCTTTTCCTTTCACTCGTAAGCGGAAGAAATGCAAATCTCCTGATCGGTGAGCACGTTAAGGCAGCACCCATCCTCAAACGGTCCGGGCTCGAGGTGATTCCAGCTGCCTACATTCTTATCAACGGCGGTAAGACCACATCAGTCCAGTTCATGAGCCAGACCCTGGCTATACCCCGTGACAAGCCTGAACTGGCTGTTGCGCATGCACTTGCAGGGGAATATCTGGGTATGAAACTTGTTTTTCTTGAGGCAGGAAGCGGTGCTGACCTGAGTGTTCCGGAAGAGATGGTTAGAGCTGTTAGCAAGACCGTTTCAGTACCCATTATAGTTGGCGGAGGAATAAGGCGGGCAGATGATGCAGCAAAACTTGTCAGGGCTGGAGC
>JALGWB010000174.1 GCA_025774405.1 bacterium | reverse complement strand
ATCACTACCTCAACTTTGCCCGCCCTTGCAAGCGTGGCATTCTTAACTTCCAGAGCAAGACGCTTAGCCTCCCCAACGGTCTTATTCATCTTCCAGTTGCCTGCTATGATTGGTTTTCTCGGCTCTGAAGCCATCGCTAAGCTTCCTTTCGTTTCGTCAGAACTGCGACGCCAGGAAGTACCTTGCCACCTACAAACTCAAGCGATGCTCCCCCACCAGTTGAAACGTGTGTAACCCCATCCTTTATACCTGCCCTCGAAATAGCACTTGCAGTGTCACCACCACCTATCACCGAGACCGCCCCAGCCTTCGTCGCCTCAGCTACTGCCCGAGCCACTTCCACAGTTCCATGAGCAAAGTCCTCGATTTCAAATACACCCACAGGTCCATTCCAGAAAATAGTCCTTGCTTTTGCCAGCTCCTGCTTGAACTGCTCACCAGCCTTGAGAGCATCCGTCACCACAAAATCACTTGGTATGATGAGCCTGACCTTATTTGCCCGAGCCACCTCCACGATCTCTAGAGCAACTTCGAGAGCCTCTGCTTCGACCAATGAGCTACCGACATCATAGCCCTTGGCCTTGAGCAACGTATTTGCAATCCCACCCCCGATAAGCATGGCATCGACTCTCGAAGCAAGACTCTTGAGAACCTCTATCTTACCCGAGATCTTGGCACCACCTATGACCGCAACAAACGGTCTGTCGGGATCACCTAGAAGCCGACCAAGAAAGTCCAGCTCTTTCTCCATCAAGAAGCCAGCAACCGCAGGTTTGACAAAGTGAGCCACCCCTTCGGTCGAAGCATGAGCTCGATGAGCTGCGCCAAAAGCATCGTTTACGAAAAGATCGCCAAGCGATGCAAGCTGCCTTGCAAAATCGAGATCATTCGAAGTTTCTTCAGGGTGAAATCTCGTGTTCTCGAGCAACAAGATCTCGTCTGACCCGGTGGCTTTCACCATGCTTTCGACCTCAGAACCTACACAATCCGGAGCAAGGGTTACCTTCTTGCCAACAAGATTGCTGAGAACCTGTGCCACAGGTCTCAGGGAAAGCGACTCAACGCGCTTGCCCTTCGGCCTTCCGAGATGTGACATGACAATGGGCTTTCCACCCTGCATAAGCACATATTCAATCGTTGGAAGGGCAGATCTGATCCGGAAATCATCAACAACCGTTCCGCTCTCGCTGAGAGGCACATTGAAGTCAACCCTCATCAGAACACGTTTGTCTGAAAGTTCAACCTCACGAACGGTCATCACATCTTCAAAATACCTTGCCTCATTCACCTTTCTTACCCCTTCACAATTTTTCTCATCACATCGATCATTCTATACGCGTAACCAAACTCATTGTCATACCAGCCGCAGATCTTAATCAGATTACCACCAACCACATCGGTAAGTCTGGAGTCAAAGATGCATGAATGGGGATTACCAACGATGTCCGCTGACACTATCTCATCTTCCGAATATTCGAGGAAACCTTTAAGCGGTGGGCTTTCACTAGCGTTCTTGAAAGCCTGGTTTACATCCTCTCGAGTGACATTCTTCGAGACTTCAACGGTTAGATCCACAATGGAACCATCCGCAACAGGCACTCTTATCGATATCGCCACAAGCTTGCCCTCGAGCTCCGGCATGACCAGTCCAATCGCCTTCGCCGCACCCGTCGATGTTGGTATTATGGAGAGGAAAGCTGAACGGGCTCTCCTAAGGTCCTTGTGAGGTAGATCGAGTATCCTCTGATCATTGGTAAAGGCATGGATGGTTGTCATCTCACCCCTTACGATCTGGAAGGCATCATGCAGTACCTTTACCATCGGTGCAAGACAGTTTGTGGTACATGATGCAACTGAGACCATCCTGTGCTTCTCAGGGTCATAGAGATTATCGTTGACACCCATCACAATGGTTAAATTCTCTTCAGTGGCACCTCTCCATGGAGCTGAAAGCAATACACGCCCTGCTCCTGCCTTCAGATGTAATTCTGCATCCGCCGGCTTTCGGAACCTGCCGGTTGACTCAACAACCACGTCTATGTTCAGGTCACGCCATGGCAGCTTGGAAGGATCCTTCTCACTGAAGACTTTGATCTCCTTTCCATCGATGATGATGGATGAATCGCTGGCTTCGACTTGCCTCCCCCACTTTCCATGAACACTATCGAATTTGACAAGGTGGGCAAGGGTCCTGGCGTCAGTAATGTCATTGACTGCGGCGAATTCGAACTCGGGGTTATCAAAACCCGAGCGGAGAACAAGTCTTCCGATGCGCCCAAGCCCATTGATAGCACAACGAATTGCCATGACAACCTCCTCGCTTTATCTTGCCTTACCCTGACTGCCAAAGAGCTCTACTTTTCGTCTTACAACTTCTTTAATGGCTTCACGCGCTTCACCGATGATCTTTCTCGGATCGAAAACCTCAGGCTTCTCGGCAACTATCTGACGGACAGCCCCTGTGAAGGCAAGTCTCAAGTCAGTGTCTATGTTTATCTTTGAAATACCCCTGCGGACCGCCTCGCTGATCGCCTCTTCAGGCACCCCTTTTGCCCCCGGGAGTTTAGCACCAAATTTAGATGCTCTCTCGAGCACATCATGCGGCACTGACGAGGCGCCATGAAGCACGAGCGGGATACTCACCTTCTTAGCAATTGCCGTCAAGCGATCATGATCTATCCTGGGCTCCCCCTTGAACTTGTACGCACCATGAGATGTACCAATTGCAACGGCAAGGAAGTCACAGCCAGTCCGCTCGACAAACTCGGCTGCCTGATCCGGGTCGGTCAGGAGGGCTTCTCTTTCGGCAACCTTGACAGCATCCTCGATACCGGCAAGCCGTCCCAGCTCGGCTTCGACAGGAACCCCTGCCATGTGGGCTATTTTGACAACCTCCGAAGTCGTTGCTATGTTCTGTTCATAAGGTTGCTTGGAAGCATCGATCATCACTGATGTCCAGCCATTTCTCAAGCACTTGACCACCACATCGAGATCCTTACCATGATCCAGATGAAGGGCGGCTTTGACCCCATAGTAGTCAGCGAGATGCCTGATGATAATGGAGAGGTTGGCATAACCAGCATATTTTATCGCTGACTCGGAAGTGGCAACGATTATGGGAGCGTCAAGCTCAGCGGCTGCTTCGAAAATCGCCTGCGAAATCTCAAGATTGCTGGTGTTGAAAGCTCCGACAGCATAACCACCCTCCCTGGCGGGATTCAAGATCTGGTCTGAAGTTACTAGAGCCATCTTTTACCTCCGCTTCTATCCGAAAAACAGCGAAGCAATATCATAGAGCTCCATATCAACCTTTTTCATCTCGAGGGCTTCCTCCATGGGTACAGCGATGATCTTGTTACCCCTCAAAGCCACCATCTTGCCGAACTCACCGCGCTCCACGAGCTCACAGGCTTTCACCCCATAACGAGTTGCGAGCACTCGATCAAAGGCGGTAGGTGTGCCCCCACGCTGCACGTATCCAAGAGCTGTCACTCTCGTCTCAAAACCTGTCCTGCGCTCTATCTCTCTTCCAAGCACACTACCAATCCCACCCAGCCTCACATGTCCGAATTCATCGACCTCGACATCCTGGGTGATAAGGCTACCATCAACATCGCCTTCGCTCTTAAATTTTGCCCCTTCAGCAACTACAACGATGCTAAAGCTCTTCCCACGCTCATGCCTGCGCTTGATAAGATCACAAACCTCCGTAACATCAAAGGGCTTCTCAGGAACAAGAATCACATCAGCACCACCAGCGATACCAGCGAAAACAGCTATCCAACCGGTATGTCTCCCCATGACTTCGACCACGATCACCCTGTGATGGGACTCAGCTGTGGTATGCAGCCGATCGATGGCTTCAGTTGCGATATTGACAGCCGTATCAAAACCAAAGGTGAAATCTGTACCTCCCAGATCATTGTCAATAGTCTTGGGCACTCCGACTGCAGCCATGCCCAGCTTGAAGAGCTTGAAGGCAACCCCTATTGTGTCCTCACCACCAATGGCGACGGTGGCATCGATTCCCATCTGCTTCGAGTTCTCAAGTATTTTCTCAGGAGCGCCTTCCTTCTTGAAGGGGTTGGTCCTGCTGGTTCCAAGAATAGTGCCTCCCTTAGGTAGGATGCCCGAGACCTTCCACAGATCAAGAGGTTCAGCGTCCTTATTGATGTAACATGCCCAACCGTTCTTAACACCCAAGACTTCCCATCCATAGTGCGTGATCGCTTTTCTTACTACCGCTCTGATAACCGCATTAAGTCCAGGACAGTCACCCCCACCGGTGAGTACACCAATCCTCATTGCTCAAACCTCCCTTAGGTCTTCATGGATCTTCAAGCAGGATTCCCAATCAATGTAATTGAGCAGCTTCTCAGCTGTCAAGCGAATTCAAGGAAGGCTCCTGGGTACGTTGTCGGTGAGGTGGGCGATTGCCTGACTGGCAGCTGCCTGCTCTGCTTCCTTGCGGCTCCTGCCGGAACCAAAACCGTATGTCTCCCCCTTGATGCGGACTTCGACATAGAATATCTTGCGATGCTCAGGTCCAAGCTTCCTGACTATTCTGTAATCAGGATGAACTTTGAAACGAGCCTGACACATCTCCTGCAGCTGACTCTTGTAATCCACAGTGCCACCGCTATCGACCTCATTACGAAGGGGATCAAGGATGCGTTCCACAACAAACCCATAGGCGATCTTAAGACCTTTGTCGAGAAAGATGGCACCGATGATGGCCTCGAGCGTATCAGCACTGAGGGTAACGAACGCACGCTCATCGTCTCTGATCTCGTCCCTTGCAAACAGCAGATGATCGAGGAGACCGATCTCTCGACCAACATGTCCAAGCACCATCTTGTTGACGAGCTTTGATCTTGCCTTGGTGAGCTCGCCCTCGCTTGCCTCAGGCATGGTTCTATAGAGATAGTCACTGGCGACGAGGTTCAGCACTGAATCGCCGAGGAACTCAAGCCGCTCATAGGATATCTCGCTTTCAGCATCATAGGAGCGGTGGGTAAGCGCAACCCTGAGCAGCCAGGGATCTCTGAACCTGATCCCGAAACGTCTCGAGAACTCGCCATGGATACGGTCAAGTATCGCATCCTTCTGACTTCGTCCTCTACCGTTCCAAAGACGTCTCAACCAATCAAAAGTCAATTCTGAGCAATCTCACTCCTCAAAAGACTTGATCACCAGCGAGGCATTGTGGCCACCAAAGCCAAACGAATTGCTGACCACGGCTTTTATGTCCATAGAGCGTGATCCCTCAACCACGTAATCCAAATCACAATCCGGATCGGGGTTCTCGAGGTTTATCGTCGGGTGGATTTTGCCATCCCTTATCGACAGGATGCACGTTACAAGTTCGACCGCACCAGCAGCACCGAGGA
>JALGWB010000007.1 GCA_025774405.1 bacterium | reverse complement strand
ATTCATCCAATGCGTATTCCACGCTACTATCTCTCGCTGATTGACTGGACTGATCCTCACGACCCTCTGAGGAGGATGGCTATCCCGGACGTTGAAGAGCTGGATCTTTCAGGCTCATATGACACCAGTGGGGAAGCAGACAACACCAAGATGCCAGGGCTCCAGCACAAGTATCCTCAGACAGCACTCATATTGACTACTAATCGGTGTGCCATGTATTGCAGGCATTGTTTCAGGAAGAGGCTGGTCGGCTTGCCGACGAACGAGGTTATGAGCCGATTCGGCAATGCGGCCAGATACATAGAAGAACACACCGAGATTACCAATGTCCTGCTGAGTGGCGGTGACCCGCTGGTTCTGAGAACGAATGTCATTGAGGCTTTCCTGGATAGACTGACTCGTATATCCCATCTTGAGTTCATTCGGATAGGATCGAGGATACCTGTTACATTTCCAGATCGGATCCTCACTGATGATAATTTGAGGAATACTCTCAGACGATATTCGAAAAAGATCAAGAGGCTTTACATCGTGACTCAGTTCAATCATCCGCGGGAGATTACTGATAAATCTACGCAGGCCATCTCAAGGTTGCTTGATGCGGGCCTGGTCATTCTCAATCAGACAATCCTGCTCAAGGGTGTCAATGACGACCCAGAGGTGATGGCTGAGCTTCAAGCTAAGCTGACAGGCATTGGCATAAGTCCGTATTATGTGTTTCAGTGCCGACCCGTAAGGCGTGTCAAGCGCCACTTCCAGGTTCCGCTCAAACGCGGGTGCACTATTATTGAGGAGTGCAAGAAGCTTCTCGATGGACCAAGTAAGCGCTTCCGCTATGTCATGTCACACAGGAGTGGTAAGATCGAAATCGTTGGTGTCAGCGGCAACGAAATACTTCTGAAATACCATCAGGCGCGTGATCCTAATCGTGTTGGCAGGCTCTTCAGGAGAAGACTGACCACCAACGCTGGCTGGCTAGATGATCTACCGCAAGTGCCATCTGTGAAAGTGCTACATGCTCACGATCTGCTCTGGGATGAATTGAGGGAACAGGCTCAGTGAGTAGTGAAGGGTCAGGCGATCAAGCCCTAAGGTGCCTCCTCACTCGTGTGAACCCAGGGGCGAGCTCATAACTTGCTCACGAGTGCGATCGGTTCAGGGCGTCAGGAGCACACCGCTAAGGCGAGATGCCTGACCACTAAAATTGTAACCAAATCCACTGCTCAAAGTCAACCCATCAAGTTTTCGGGCCGCTAACGTCGCCCGCATAAAGGTTCGAAAATGGCAAGATTGACTCGTGTAATCCCTGTAATTGCAACTAATTAGGGTAAGTATATAAAGTAGTGTATTATGAGCATCGGAATCCGTGCCGACTTGCGCAGGAGAGATCGGGCGCCTATAATCGTATCAGCGGTCAGGTGGGAACTTGGGTTTGAGCGAAGATGGATGCCATTGTAATCAAGCGTGCACGCCAACACAATCTCAAAGAGATCAGTCTGAGAATTCCGCATCGTAAAATAACGGTTATCACAGGAGTGAGCGGCTCAGGCAAGTCTAGCCTGGCCTTTGATACAATATATGGTGAGGGGCAGCGTCGCTATGTGGAGTCACTTTCAACATATGCCCGGCAGTTCCTTGAGAGGGTAGCTCGTCCCGATGTGGATGAGATCCAGGGATTGCCTCCGGCGGTGGCTGTCCAGCAAACGAATCCCACAAAGACATCGCGCTCAACGGTTGGGACAGCAACTGAAATCTATGATCTTCTGAGATTACTTTATGCGAGAATAGGTATTATCTATTGCGACATGTGTGATGTTCCTGTCAAGCGGGGTGGGACACAGCAAGCATCAGATCTGGCATTCGAGATGGCGCAGGGCAGCCTGCTGATGATCGGGTGTCCATACAAGGTGGCCTCACCTCAGGGCTTGAAATCAAACTTGCTATCACTGGGTTTTGCTCGCATCTTGAGGGATGGTAAGGTCTATGAGATAAATTCTATCGACGAAAGCCAGATCGAGCCCGGGGAGACAATTGACCTTATAGTGGACCGTGTCACAGTAAGTGAGGCCAACAGGTCAAGGATAGCTGAATCTGTCGATCTTGCCCTTTCTATGAGCAAGAGCGGTGAAGCCAAACTTTTCACTGCAGAAGGGAAGACGTATAGAATTTTCACGGGGCTAAGATGTCCGCAGTGTGGAATGACATACGAATCACCATCACCCTTGCAGTTCTCTTTCAACAGTCCCCGTGGGGCATGTCCCGAATGCCGGGGCTTCGGCAATAAGCTCGAGTTTGACATAAACCTGATTGTCCCCAATAAGGATCGAACTCTCCAGGGTGATGCCATTGAGCCATGGGCACGACCGCAATTCAATTATTTCAAGCAGTGGATGCTCAGAACATGCCAGGCGCAGGGTATTCCGACCAATGTTGCCTTCAAGCGATTGAGCAAGGCTCAGCAGGAGGTGGCATTATACGGTCATGGGAGATTTCCGGGAGTCATCGGCTTTCTTGAGCGGTTGCGCGCCAAGGGCTACCGTGCCTATGCACGCTTCTTTGCCAAAAGATACATGAGCTTGCGAGATTGTCCTGAGTGTAAGGGAGCACGCCTGAGACCGGAAGCCTTGCGAGTGAGAATTGCAGGCAAGAACATAGCCGAAGTTGCAGCTCTGGATATTGGGAGTCTCAAGCAATTCTTCGAAGAGCTCACATTGAGTGAAAGCGAGCAGACGGTTGCTGATGATATTCTGAGGGAGATAGGCTCGCGTATTACTTATCTGGTTGATGTTGGACTGGATTATCTTACCCTCGATCGGCAATCGAAGACACTGTCAGGAGGCGAAGCTCAACGCATCAATCTGTCGAGTGCTCTGGGATCGGGGCTGACGGGGACACTCTATGTACTCGATGAACCTACCATCGGTTTACATGCAAGGGATACTGGACGGCTCCTCGATGTTCTGAAAAAGTTGACACTTCACGGAAATACCGTGGTTGTTGTTGAGCATGATCCGCAGGTTATTCGAGCAAGCGACCATGTGGTAGATCTCGGACCCGGTGCGGGCAAGGCAGGTGGACGAGTCCTGTTTAAGGGAGCACCGAGTAAGCTTGCCAAGGCAAGGCGCTCACTGACAGGCAGGTATCTGGCTGGCAAGCTCAAAATCCGTTGTGAGCGGCAATCGTGTAAGCAGGAGACATCGTGTCTTGTGATTCGTAATGCAACTGAGCACAATCTCAAGGGTATTGATGTTCGTATTCCCCTTTATTCACTTGTGTGCATCACCGGTGTCTCTGGTTCGGGCAAAAGCACTCTTGTGGAGGATATCCTCTATAATGCGGTCAGGTCGCGCACGACCGCTGTGGAAAGGATTGGAAGGCATGACGGTATCGATGGAATCGAGCAGATCAGAGATGCTGTACTCGTTGACCAGTCACCAATTGGTAAGACGCCCAGGGCCAATCCAATCACCTATGTGAAAGGATTCGATGCTATAAGGGCTGTCTTTGCGAGCACAAGAGAGGCCAGGAGTAGAGGCTACACTCGCTCGACGTTTTCTTTCAACCTGCCGGAGGGAAGGTGTGACGTGTGTGGAGGGGAAGGGGCTCTCAAGATCGAGATGCACTTCATGGCTGATATCTACGTTCCGTGTGAGGAATGTCAGGGTCGGCGCTACAAGAAGACAGTGCTCGAAGTCATGTACCGGGGCAAATCGATCAGTGATGTGCTTGATATGACGGTTGAAGAGGCCATAGAACTGTTTCAGCATGAGAGTAGTGTGCTGCCTCAGCTTTACTTACTCAAAGAGGTTGGATTGGGCTATATCAAGCTTGGTCAGCCGGCTAATACGCTTTCAGGTGGAGAGGCTCAGCGGCTCAAAATTGCCAGGGAGATAGCAAGAAGTGATGGCAATCGGATCCTCTACATCATGGATGAGCCGACCACAGGGCTTCATCTACATGACATATCTAACCTTATCAGGGTCTTGCGGAAGCTTGTTCAGAGTGGCAATACCGTGGTGGTCATCGAGCACAATCTTGAGGTGATAAAGTGTGCAGATCATATCATAGATCTTGGTCCTGAGGGTGGCGACAGAGGTGGCGAAATTGTTGCCGAGGGAACGCCTCATGAAATCGCAAAATGCAAGCACTCGTATACGGGGCAGCTGCTTCGCAAGGTGATCACGCTCGCTTAGCACTTGACTAACGCATGATGTCTTGCTAATCTCAGCTTCAAGCGTAGCAGAATCCGGCCTCTTGGTTTGAGGTCATGCGGCATAACCCTTCGGTAGGCGTGTAGCTCAACTGGCTAGAGCACCGGTCTCCAAAACCGGGGGTTGCGGGTTCGAGTCCTGCCACGCCTGCCATCTCATCTCGGGGTTCTGCAGGAAGCCTCTTCACACCTCACTCCGTTGCTAGTCTTCTGGTTATTTGCAGAGTCCGAATATAGCCATGAGTGAGTACACCAATCCTTCAGATACTGACTGGTGAGGTGGATTGACCTGCATGCGTTCCTGAGATGGCAGATTGTTGGCGGGGTGAATGGACCGGCAAGTCTGTCAGCAGCCAGGCTATCGCGAGTTGGTCCGAATCCTGCAATTGATCACGTCATGAAGTTTGCCGTCTTTTCTCATGCCGAAGTGCGATGCTATTGGCATTGACTCGGGGTGGGATTTGGGTGTATAATAGCGACCATTGCAGATTTTAGCGGGGCAATAGTTGAAGATACATCCCTTCATTCTTCGGTTTTCTCTGGGCAGGGTTGGCAATCAGCTATCCAACAGGCAGTCTCACTCTGGTCTGATCTACTATTCCTGAAGGAGGTGGTGCCTGGCGTAACAACAGGTCAGGAGTCTGGTTACTTCCATAGTCCTACAGGGGAGGGATGGTCATGAATCTTTGCAAGGCTGTTCTGATTGCCGTGGTTATTCTCGTTCTTGGGCAGATACTCATGGCTGGTCAGATTGAGCCCAAATTTGCGAGCTATCTTTCCAGGCTTGATGATGACGATTTTGTCTCAGCAATCGTTTACTTGAGAGATCGCCCCAACATAAGAGAGCTTGATCGGCAACTTCATTCCGAGTGTGCATCTCTGGCTGTCAGACACGCAAGGGTCATCGAGGTACTCAGGCGAGCAGCGGAGAGATCCCAGCCCGATCTGATTAATTACCTCGAGGCCAAGCATAATGTCGGTACCGTCAAAGGCTACACCCCTTACTGGATTACCAACATGATTGTTGTTTCGGCGACCAAGGCTGAGCTGGAACAGATCGCAAAGCGGGCCGATGTTGAGGCGATTGAACCGAATTTCAGAGCCACGCTAATTGAGGAAGCTCGAAAACCCTATCTTGGCTCACCCACAGCCGGCATAGGTGTAACGAACAGCCTGAAAGCTATCAATGCTGATAGGGTTTGGTATGAGCTTGGAATTACGGGTGCAGGGACGCTTGTTGCGAATCTTGATACAGGAGTAGACGGATCCCATCCGGCTTTGAGTTCAAGATGGCGGGGCAACTGGCATCCTTGGAATGAATGCTGGCGCGATGCCTTAGGGACTGGAACGACTTTTCCAGCTGATACACATGGGCATGGCACACATACCATGGGAACGATCTGTGGTGCTGATCACGCAACCGGTGACACAATTGGAGTTGCCTTCGATGCTCTCTGGATTGCAGACAATTCAATCAACCAGAGTGTCGGACCTGAGTTTGACAATGACGTCTTGGGTGCTTTCCAGTGGTTTGTGGATCCCGACGGTAACCCTGAGACAACTGATGATGTGCCAGATGTCCTTCAGAACTCCTGGGGCATTGACTCACGCTTTGGATATGATTATCAGGACTGCGATTACCGCTGGCAGGAGGCTATCGAGAACTGCGAAGCTGCAGGTGTCGTTGTGGTCTTCAGTGCAGGCAATGAGGGTCCATCAGCTCAAACACTTCGGTCGCCTGCAACAATCTGCAAGACACCAACGGTCAATTTCTCGGTGGGAGCCGTGGATTGCGAAAACTATGGCTGGCCATATCCTATTGCTTACTTCAGCAGTCGCGGTCCCTCTGACTGTGATGGTGTGAGCATCAAACCCGAGGTTTCCGCTCCAGGGGTTGACGTCTATTCGTCTTATCCGGGTGGCAGCTACACCCGTATGAGTGGAACCTCAATGGCGGGTCCTCATGTTTCAGGTGTCGTGGCGCTCATGAGGCAAGCCAATCCCAATGCCGATGTTCAGACAATCAAGCAGATTCTAATGGATACAGCGCGTGACCTCGGTACAGCTGGTGAAGACAATACCTATGGTTGGGGAGTGATCGATGCTTACCAGGCTGTACTCGCAGTTATGGCACCTGATACTACACCACCCACAGTCACAGTGGTAGCTCCCAACGGTGGAGAAACTCTGACGGTTGGCACGACCTATACCATCCGCTGGGACGCCAGTGACGACCGTTCCGTTGTCGGGACGAGCATCTACTACTCCTACGATGGAGGTGCAACGTATACTTTCATCGATAGCCTGACAGGCAATCCAGGCTCATATGATTGGACAGTTCCGAATACACCGTCCAGTAATTGCCTGGTAAGGATTTTGGCCTACGACGGAGCAGGCAACAGAGGCCTGGACGTGTCTGATGGCTACTTCACTATCGAGGAAGCTGCTGGTCCTTATGTCTGGGTAAGCAGCATTGATCTGAAGCTTGTGACCAAAGGAAAGAGTACCTATGCCCAGGCAACGGTGCTTGTCCTTGACCAGGATAACAATCCAGTTGCCAGAGCTTCAGTTCACAGCCACTGGGATGGACTTACCCAGGACAGTGACGTTTTCAATACAAAGCGTAAGGGGACAGGCTCGTGCAATTCAGACAAGCTGAAGAACCCTGTAGGTTGGTGGTACTACTACATTGACGATGTGGTCAAGTCAGGTTATGCCTTCCGCAGCGATTTGAGTGAGATCTCGGATGCAATCTATGCAGGTGGAACCATGCTTTCACCTGCAGTGGGCGGGGCAATTGCCGTGGAGAAGTTACCCAACGAGCCCGCATTTGTCCTCAGTGTCCCGAGCTATTGTCATGTGTCCTTCGTAATCTACAATGTGATGGGTCGAAAGATACGTACACTCATGGACACTATGGTTAGCTCAGGACAGGTGACCATCAGATGGGATGGGAAAGATGAAGCTGGTGAGACCTTACCCAATGGTATCTATTTCTATCGGGCTATAAGCGGGGGGCATGTGACGACGAACAAGTTCATCCTGATGAGATAACTTATCAGGAGCTACGAGTGGGGATGCGGAAGTGCTTCTTGCGCTTCCGCATCCCTCTATGTTGCGAGGATAAGTCGTAGGGAGTTGTCCAGAATATGGCCTCCAGTCCGGAAGCAGTGCATTTTATTATGACATTGTGTATTCTATAAGTCGGGGGTTATCCTTGTCAGACGTTGCAGGATAGAACAGGGGTTGAATCATGCTTGCCAAACGGAGATTGGGAAGGACCAATCTTGATGTGTCACTTCTCGGATTCGGTGGAATCCCAATTATGCGGGTTGAGCGTGAGATTGCACACAGGGCAATCAGGGCAGCCATCGATCTAGGCGTGGATTTCATAGATACAGCGAGGGGTTACGGCGATAGTGAACAGAAAATTGGATCTGCCCTCAAAGGTATCGGAGCAAGACCGGTGGTTGCCTCAAAGTCCCCGAGGCGTGATGGTGAAGGTATGCTTGCGGATTTTGCCAAGAGCCTGGAGAATCTCGGGCTTGACCATATAGAGATTTATCAGCTTCATTGCGTGAACACGATGGAAGAGTATGAAAAGGCGATGGCATCAGACGGTGCCTATCAAGCGCTTGAAAGTTTAAGGTCCCAGGGTAGGTTGGGATTCATCGGCATCACCAGTCACAATCTTCAGATAATTCGCAGGGCGATTGATTCGGCTAAATTTGATACTATTCAAATTCTTTTCAACCTGCTTGAACCTGAAGCGAGTGATGATATTATCCCGTCAGCTCTTGACCATGACGTTGGTATTATAGCTATGAAGCCGCTCGCCGGAGGCTGTATTGAAGACTACGAGCTCGGATTGAAATTCGCCCTTGCGCAGCCTGGAGTGGTTGCCATTGCCGGGATGGCTGACGAAGAGGAAGTCAGGCTCAATGTTGAGGTTGCAGGTCGACCGTGTGAGCTTTCTGCCCAGGATTGGAAATGCATAGAGGAGCTGCGGTCTAGCATAGGCAAGCATTACTGTAGGAGATGTGATTATTGCCAACCATGTCCACAGAATATCCCCATCTCTTTTGCACTTCACATCGAAAACATCAGGAAGCGCATTGGTGATGAAATGATGCGAACCGATGCCTATAGAGATCTGCTTGCCAAGGTTGAGGACTGTGAAAAATGCGGGAGGTGTGAGGAGAAGTGTCCCTTCGATCTGCCGGTCAGGGATCTCATTTCCAGGGCTTCTTCGATTCTCTCAGAAGTTCTGAGGTAACATCATGGCGAAAGGTGGAGCAAGAGCTATATGTCTAATCTCGGGGGGCGTGGATAGCTCGGTGGCAGCTTTACTTCTTAAGGAGCAGGGGATCGAAGTGATTGGCTTGAATTTCGTCCTCCCGTTTGAAGAGGTGTTCAAAATCAATAGCGAGACAGGTGCATCAAGGATTGCTGTTGAGATAGGCATAGAGCTCCGTGTGAAGACAATGGACGATGAATATGTCAGGATCCTGCGTAATCCTCCCCATGGCTATGGAAGTCAAGTCAATCCGTGCATAGATTGTCACATTTACATGCTCCGAACAGCCAGGTGCCTCATGCAGGAGGAAAATGCGAGGTTTGTTGCTACAGGTGAGGTGTTAGGACAAAGACCTATGTCTCAAAGAGCCGATGCACTGAAGCTCATAGAGCGAGAGAGTGGCCTGGAAGGCTACTTGTTGAGACCGCTTTCAGCTCTTTTGCTTGAACCAACTGTTACAGAGATGGAAGGTGTTGTTGACCGGAGCAAGCTCCTGGGAATCAAGGGTAGATCGCGAAAGGAGATTCTGGCAATAGCCCGGAGCAAGAATCTTAAGAACTTTGCCTCCCCAGCCGGGGGATGCCTCTTTACTGATCCCGCATTTGCCAAGCGTGTGAGGGATTTGATCGATCACAATTCGCTTGGCTTGCCGGAGCTTAGGCGACTGGCTATTGGCAGGCATCTCAGATTGCCAGGTAAGTCGAAGCTCATAGTTGGACGGAATGAGAAGGAAAATGGCCTTCTTGCCAGAGTGGTCGAGCCTGAAGAGTGCTTGCTCCGCACCTCAGATGTCCCAGGACCAACTGCTATTCTTGCAGGCAGGCATGCTCAAGATGAGGTTCGACTGGCTGCAGCCATAGTTGCGCGTTATAGCGATGCTTCTATGGATCAGAGTGTTAGGATCGAGGTGAGGACATCGCAGACGTCATGTGAATTGATCACAACGCCGTTGCCTGAAGATCGAGTCAGTGAGCTTGTGATATGAAAGAGACGCTTACCAGAGGTTCTATCCGTGTTGAGAGTTTTCGAACCTTTGACCGGGACCTGCTAAGATCGGTCGGTCAAAGATTGAAAGGACTTGGTGGACAGGGATACCTGGTAGGTGGTTACATTCGAGATCTGCTGCTCGGGCTTTCACCCGTTGATATGGATCTGGTGGTTCGGGACTACAGTGCAGGCGAACTCGCTGAATGGCTGCATCGTGAATTTGGATTCTCACATCCAGTGAGGTTTGCCAGGTTTGGTACGTATCATCTCGCCTGCAACCGGATTCAGGTTGAGATAGCTCCACTGCGCGGTGCTCTGAGAGAGGATGCGGAGCGGAGGGACTTCACAGTCAATTGTATCTTTATCGATCTTATGGATTTCGCTCGAGGATCCAGTCCCACCCTGATAGATCCGACAGGACGGGGCATACGGGATCTCGAGCGACGAGTGCTTGCAACGCCTTCGGAGGCGGTTTTCACATTCTGGTCGGATCCAGTGAGGCTCATGAGAGCTGTGCGATTCCAAGCCATGCTAGGCCTGAGATTGGAGCGTGGTCTTGAGAGTCAGATTGCCCGCATCGCTTATCTCATATCCAAACCAGCCGGTGAGCGAATAGGAGGCGAGCTTGAGAAGATTCTGATTTCCAGGAGTGCGCGATCCGCTCTCAAGCTTATGCAGCGGGTTGGATTGCTCAGAATGATTTTACCTGAAATTGACAGGATGGCTGGCTTTCGCCAGCGCAGTCCTCATCATGCATATGATCTATTCGAGCACACGGTACGCACAGTTTCGTATGTGCCGCGTGATATCGCATTGCGATTGAGTGCGCTGCTGCATGATGCTGGCAAAGTGGAGACATGTAGGATTTTGGATGATAGAAATGTTTACTATGGTCATCAGGACATTTCGGCTCGAATTGCCACAGAAGTGCTGGCAAGATTGCGCTTCCCAAAACGCATCATCACAAAGGTAGCGTTTCTTGCTGCGAATCACATGGTTAACTACTCTTCGGCCTGGAGCGATAGGGCTGTAAGAAGATTTGTCCGAAAAATGGGTGAGCACCTCGACGATATGCTCGCCTTACTTGAAGCAGATCGCAGAGCCCAGGCTCCAGCAGGCCATCTGACTGCCAGCATAGCTGAGCTTCGTGAACGAGTCAAGGCGGTTGGAAATGAGCTCCCGGATATGGTCAAGCTTCCTGTCGATGGTCGTGAGATTATGAGGATACTTGGTATCGCTGAGGGCCCTCTGGTTGGTGAGGCTAAGCAGTTCCTCTATCGTCTTGTGGAAAGGCGTGGGCGTCCTCTGAGGAGAGATGAGTGTTTGAGGCTTCTGAGAAATTGGCAAAGGAGGCGATCCAAGCAATCATATTGACATTGGCTTATCCATCTGATTATAGTGTATGAGGAAAATCCACGAGGGAGGGGAGATTGTGAGAAGGCTAAAACTTTTGCTGACCTTGGTGATTGCAGGTGCAGTCGTTTGGGGCTGCATTGAAGAGCTTGGTTCAGGCAAGAATCTCAAGCCCAATGTGTGGTTCATAGCTGGTCCTGAAAATGGTCAAGTGATATTCCAGAACTCGGTCGAGTTTGAATGGATGGCGAGCGACTTCGATGATGATCTTGGAATGGGTAAGATGTTTGTTAGGCTCGATCCAAGCTTCGTTGAGTGGGTGGATGCACTTTCGGGTTCACTCATGGTCTTCAGACACCCTGAGGGGTGGCAGCGTGTGTATGAACGGCGTTACGAGATCCTTGATCTGCCTGACACAAACTTCACCTTCTCTGTAAGGATTGTGGATCCACGTGGTGCTGACAGCACCGCTCAGAGCACGTTCATTGTTAGATTTGACAACTTGCCGCCGATTATTGACGAGGTTACATGCCCACCAGCGAAGATTTCACCCCAGCAGTATGATCTGAGGATTGAGATCTTCGCCCACGATATAGCCAGGAGTCCAAGGTCCGCAACGCCAGTTGACTCTCTTGAGTTCTGGTACAGGCTGGCAGGTCCGCGTGGTTCTGGTTTCCGCACGATTGAGTCAGAACCTGAGTGGTCACCGGGAAATCGAGTTCTAACGCATTCGATAGATGGACAGGCGTATGCAGGCAAGGGAGAGTTTACATTCAGGTGTAAGGTGAGGGATCGCGCAATGAATACCACACCTGAATTCGTTTGCAAGTTCGAGTTCGTCCAATAGAAGCCAAAGGAGAGGCAGATGGAAGGCAAGCCCGTTCATGTCTGCGATGCAGACTTTGAAGCCAAGGTGATCAATGGAGAGAAGCCGGCTATTGTCGATTTTTGGGCACCATGGTGTGCACCATGCAGAATAATTGGTCCAGTTCTTGAAGAGATAGCAGAAGCTTACAAGGATAAGCTATCCGTATATAAGGTGAATGTCGATGAATGTCCGATGACTGCCGCTTCTTTTGAGATAAGGTCGATTCCCACTCTAATAATCTTCAAAGCGGGGAAGCCCATTAGCAGGCTGGTGGGGGTACGTCCAAGAGCCGAGATTGAGAAAGAGATCGAAGCAGCTATCAGTTGAGGGAGAGTTCCTTCCAGTTGCCTGAAGAGCAATTCAGTAGCCTGAAAGGCAAGAGGATTGGCGTAATCGGCTACGGCTCCCAGGGTAGAGCACATGCTCTTAATCTGCGTGACAGTGGTCTGTCGCCACTGATCGGAGTGCGCCCAGGTCGGTCACTGGAGCGGGCTCAATCCGATGGCTTCGAGACTGGTTCGGTCGAGGAGGTCGTGACCGAATCGGATGTGGTCATGCTGCTCATCCCGGATGAAGCTCACCGTGAGATCTGCAGGGACAAGATAATACCGAATTTGTCATCAGATGCCAAATTGGGCTTTGCCGCTGGCTTCAGTGTCCATTTCAGGCTGGTCAACCTGCCGGAGGGATGCCATTTTTTCCTTGTGGCACCAAAGGGCCCCGGAGAGCTGTTGCGAAGGCGATACGTTGAAGGTGATGGTATCCCTGCGCTTGTTGCGGCTTCGGATGCCGAGTCGATGGTGACTGCAAAGGATTATGCCCGCGCGATTGGTTGTGGAAGGGCTGGCATTGTTGAAACAACCTTTGCTGAGGAAGCAATCGCTGATCTTTTTGGGGAACAGTGTGTTCTTGCAGGTGGGCTGGTCGAGCTGATGAAGGCTGCTTTCAAGGTATTGACTGACAAAGGCTATCGTCCAGAGGTTGCCTATATCGAATGCATTGCGGAAGTCGAGTATATGGCTTCGCTTATTGCCGGGATTGGTCTGAAGCACCTCGGCGACCACATCTCGTCGACAGCCCATTTTGGGGGCATGACAAGGGGCAGGCGTTTGATTGACGAGGGGGTCAAGAGGAAGATGCGGACGATACTAGATGAGATTGAAAGTGGATTGTTTCTGAAGGAGTTCATCATGCATCTCGAGCAGGCCGGGGTCACACCTGATCAGGAAGAGCTTGAAGCAATAGAGAAAGCAAGGAGGGCTTTTGAGCGAGGCACCGGGCATGAAGACACATGACGTAAGACTTGTGGGTCGCCGAATTTCGCGGGTTGACGGCAAGAGCAAATCATCCGGGTACACCCGCTTCGTCAATGACATCGGTTTTCCAGGTATGGTTCATGCGGCTATGGTCAAGGCTGGGCATCCCCATGCAAGCATAGTTGATATTGATATTTCGAGAGTATCTACCGTCAGCGGTGTTGTTGGTGTTGTTACTGCTCGTGATGTGCCTGGTGAAAACAGGGTTGGACTGGTAAAGGATGACCAACCGCTTTTTGCCTCTGACAGGGTTAGGTATGAGGCGGACTGTATTGCACTTGTTGTTGCTGAGACCCCTTACCTTGCCCGCCGCGCTGCCGAGCTGGTTAAGGTAACCTTTGAGAATCTGCCCCATATCTCATCCCTCGACGACGCCAAAGCTCCTAATGCGGTCATGGTTCACGATGATGGTAACCTCGCCGTTGAGCGCAGGATCGTTAAAGGGGCCATTGAGATCGGTGAGAGCCAGAGCGATCATGTTGTCGAGGCTGAATTCCACACACCTGTTCAGGAGCACGCTTATCTTGAAACCGTTGGCGCTATTGCCGTCCCTTTCGGTCGCAAGATGGAGATATGGGTGGCGGCTCAATGCCCTTTCTACGTTAGGGATGCAGTTGCAAGATGTCTCGGCGCAAGACTCGCTGATGTTAGAGTGATTCAGCTACCTATTGGTGGTGGTTTTGGTGGTAAGGAGGACGTCCCATCGGAGATATGTGCCAGGCTGGCTGTCCTCGCCAGGCAGATCGGTCGTCCAGTCAAGATGGTTCTGACTCGAGAAGAGGATATTCTGTATACGTCAAAGCGTCATCCAATGAAGCTTACCTACCGTATGGGATGCAAAGTTAGCGGGGAACTTCAATTCGCCGACATCTTGATCGAGGCTGACGTCGGTGCCTACGCTACCCTTTCTCCCATCGTGCTTTTCAGATCAACGATACATGCCGCTGGTCCATATGAAATTCCCAACGTCAGAATTCTGACAAGAGGCTATTACACCAATACCGTTCCCAAGGGAGCGATGCGGGGTTTCGGAACACCGCAGGTGGTTTTTGCATGCGAATCCGTAATCGATGAGCTCGCTCTGAAGGCGGCTATTGATCCACTTGAGTTCCGAGCCATCAATGCCCTCAAGAAGGGCAGTCGAACTGCCACAGATCAGGTTCTCAAGGATAGCGTGGGCCTACCTGAGACAATACGACGTGCGAAGAAGCACTTTGCCGGCCCGTGGAGCAGGAGGTCGAAAGGTAAGGTCACAGGTAGGGGTGTGGCATCGATGTTTTATGGAGTTAGCCTGGGAGCTGCCGGCCGGCATCTTGATAGAGGTGCTGCCAGGGTTGAGATACTCAAGGATGGCTCAATCAACGTCTGGGTTGGCTGCACGGATATGGGGCAGGGTGCGCGCACTGTGCTTGCTCAGATAGTGGCTGAAGACCTGGGTGTCAGCGTCGAGCAGGTTCAGGTCAATCATGTTGATACTGACATTATAGCGGATTCAGGTCCTACGGTGGCATCACGTACCACCGTAGTGAGTGGTAATGCGATTCTCGATGCCTGCAGCAAACTAAAGCGAATCCTGTTTTCGATAGCAGGTGAGATGTCAGGATCAAAGATCACCGGTATCAGCAAGGGAGCCTTTGTTGCGGAGAGCGGGAAGGCCCTGGATTTTAAGAAAGTTGTTGCAGAGTGCTATCTCAAGCGCATTGATCTGAGTGCTCTTGGCTGGTATGTTGTCCCGGACTGCAGACTTGATGATTCAGGCCTCGGTGATGCCTATTATGTCTATTCCTATGCTACCGATGTTGCCGAGGTTGAAGTTGACACTGAGACAGGTGAAATCCAGATCAAGGATTTCCTGGCAGTTCATGATAGTGGTCGCATCATAAATCCAATGCTTGCTGAGGGCCAGGTCGAAGGCGGGATTGCTCAGGGCATTGGGTTTGCTCTCCATGAGATGTTTTCAGAAAGGGACGGTCATGTTGCATCGCGGGATCTATCGACGTATCTGATACCAACATCTTTGGACGTCTGCGACCGCATGAGTGTGGAGTTTGTCGAGCGGCTCTCACGGGATGGTCCGTTTGGAGCGAAGGGACTTGGCGAACCTGCCATAATTCCAGTCGCTGCCGCAATAGCCAATGCTGTTTCTCGAGCCTTGGGTCGTAGAGTGACTTGCTTGCCAATAACCAGAGAATGGGTCATAGAGCAATCAATAACCTCTTGACGTATCACACCTTTTGTCTTTAGCATTTAGCAGCTCTTGGCAAAATCGTGGCGCATAGGAGGTAACACATGAGCATACCACAGGTTGGCATCATTGTTGGCTTGGCCGGGCTATGCTATGCTGCAGTGCTCTTTGTTCTTGTCAAACGCAATCCATTCGGTACTGAGAAGATGAAGGAGATCTCTGATCTAATACACAGTGGTGCCATGGCTTTCCTGAGAAGGGAATATAGCACGTTGGTGGCCTTCATTGCTGTGCTCTTTGTCCTTCTGTGGATTGCAATTGACTACCGCACCAGTATTGCTTTTCTAACCGGTGCCTGTTCATCGATGCTGGCTGGTTATCTGGGGCTGAAGGCAGCTACAAGAGCAAATGTTAGAACTACCCAGGGCGCAACCGAGAGTCAGAGTCGGGCCCTGACAATTGCTTTCTCCGGTGGGGCAGTGATGGGCATGGCGGTTGCGAGTCTTGGAGTGCTTGGAATCTCTGTTTTCTATCTTGGCTTCAAGGGCAATCCAGAGGTAATAAGTGGATTCGCCATGGGGGCAAGCTCAATTGCGCTTTTTGCCCGTGTTGGTGGCGGGATCTATACCAAGTCGGCGGATGTCGGGGCAGATCTGGTTGGGAAGGTAGAGGCTGGCATCCCTGAGGACGATCCTCGTAACCCGGCCGTTATCGCCGATAATGTTGGTGATAATGTTGGGGATACCGCGGGAATGGGTGCGGATCTGTTTGAATCCTATGTTGGATCAGTTGTGGCCAGTATTGCCATTGCAGCGACTCTGGAGGTTTCTCGTCGAGGCTCGCTGATGGCATTGCCTATCTTGATCGTGGCTGTTGGCACTATTGCCTCATTTGTTGGAACCCTGGCAGTTCGCCTGTTCCAGTCACGCAATCCCCAGCTTGCTTTGAGGTATTCCACCTATGTGAGCGTTGCCCTGCTTGCTGTTGCAACCTATGTGATAGTGGACAGGATGGGACTGGGTAGCAAATATGCCTCAGCTGTGCTTTCAGGTATCCTCGCTGGTGTAGCCATAGGGTGGCTGTCAGAGTACTATACTTCAGGGCCGCCGATTAAAGTGATTGCTGAATCATGCAAGACAGGTGCCGCAACCAACATCATTTCAGGGCTCTCAATCGGTATGATGAGTACCACACTGCCAATTATAGCAATAGCTATCGCTATCTTCGCCGCCCATCATTTCGCAGGTGTCTATGGCATCGGTATGGCAGCGGTTGGGATGCTTGCAACAATCGGCATGACAATGTCAGTTGATGCCTATGGGCCAATTGCTGACAATGCTGGTGGAATTGCTGAGATGAGTGGGCTGGGACCTGAAGTAAGGAAGATAACCGACCGCCTTGATGCACTAGGAAACACTACGGCCGCAATAGGTAAGGGTTTTGCTATTGGCTCGGCAGCGCTTACAGCGCTGGCACTTTTTACAGCCTACTCGAGGAAGGTTGGTCTGGATGTCATCGATATCAAGCAGCCGACGACTGTGATCGGCTTGCTGATTGGAGGTGCATTGCCTTTTCTATTCGCTGCATTGACAATGCGCGCTGTTGGAAGAGCTGCATTCAAGATGGTTGAGGAGGTTCGGAGGCAGTTCAAGGAAATCCCGGGCCTTATGGAGGGGACAGCCAAGCCGGATTCTGCCAGATGTGTTGACATTAGCACACAAGGTGCACTCAGAGAGATGATCGGACCTGGATTCCTTGCCGTTCTGTCGCCTGCCATCGTTGGTATCGTGCTCGGTCCAGAGTCGCTTGGTGGGTTGCTTGCTGGTGCCACTGTGACGGGTGTACTGCTCGCTATCATGATGGCAAATGGTGGTGGGGCATGGGACAACGCTAAGAAATGGATTGAAGCTGGCAATCTCGGCGGGAAAGGGTCTGACGCCCATAAGGCTGCTGTTGTTGGAGATACGGTTGGGGATCCGTTCAAGGACACATCGGGTCCATCGATGAACATCCTGATAAAGCTGATGTCAGTGGTTTCACTGGTTTTCGGTGTCGTTCTGGCAAGAATCCACAATCAGATCTTCGGATAGGTCCGGAGGCATGTCCATCTCTGGAGATCTGGCAGGTTGGATCTCGCCCTGACCTGCCATCGAGCTTGCCAGATTTGTGATTTTCTTAGTTACACATGCTATCCGCAAGGCTGCCTCTTCTATCTCCTTTATTCTCCCCAGGGCGTCATCATCAAGCCTAGCGTGGTCTTTCAGCAGGAGTTGTGCCTGCCCAAGGATTGAGAAGAGTGGCTGGTTGATCTCATGATTTGCTGCCACTGCGATTTCACTCAGCATGGCAACTTTCTCAGAGTGAAGGAGACTCTCCTGGGACTGCTTGAGACGATTGACGGTGGCTTCCAGCTCTTGATTGAGCCGGGTGATTTGCTCATTTCGCAACCGCATCTCTCGATTCTTTTCAGCCAGCTCCATTTCGATGTTCTTCCTGTCGGTTATGTCTCGGATGATTACTGAGATGGCTTGTTTGCCACCGTAGTCACAGGGATAGACAGTGACCTCAACTGGCACAAGTGTTCCCGAGGTGTGGATCAACTTCGACTCACACCTTGTCCTTGCGGCAAAGTTCTGGCTGAGAAAAGATGCGTCGGGGAAGAGGCAGTTTGGATTGTTGCCAATAATCTCGTGGATGGGTAGCCCACTCATTGATGCAGCGGATCGATTGGCGTATACCACTGTCTGACCTGCCACGATCAGGTAGCCATCATCGAGCTCTTCGACAAGTTTCCTGAATTTCGCCTCCGATCTGTCAAGCTGATCCTCAAGTTTAACCTTTTCTGTTACATCAGTTATGATGGCTATGCCACCGATGATGCTGCCGCTAGCATCCCTATGGGGGAAAACACGGATGTTCTGAACGACCTCGGTGCCGTCTAGATTCTTCCTGCGCCATCCGTTGCGGACAAATGGCTTGCCCGACTTGACTGTTTCGATTATCTCGGCGAAACCTTGCTCAAGCAGATGAGGAAACGCCTCGAAGAGGTGCTTTCCTATGAAATCGGAGGACTTATAACCATAAAGGCGTTCGAAACCCTTGCTGAACATGGTAATGCGGAAATTACTATCAACCACAAGTATAGCCATCTCGACGCTGTCAACAACTGTCTCAATGTATTCCTTCAGGGTGCTCATCTCATGAAGCTGCTTGGTTGTGCACTCGAGGAGCCACAGGTTGTCAATGGAGATTGATAGAGTGTTGCAAAGGAAACTCAGGTTTTCAATCTCGTCCTCGGTGAATACTCTGTGCCAGCGGTGCTCACAGACGACAAGCAGCCCCAGCACCTTTGTCTTGCCAACAAGCCAGAAGGCTATCCCGCTTTTGCAGCCAAGCGCCTTACAAAAGTCTCGATAGGGGGGGTCAGCTGAAAGATCGATTGTCTCAAACAGGGGTTCGGGAGGAACGGTGTCCCCGGGTTGGATATCAGGTAACCCATCAAGTTCGACTTCACTCCCTGATACATGCGCCACATCCAGTTTAGCGCCATCGGAGCCGCTCACAAGCAATGCTACTATTGGTCCTCCGAGGAGCTCGCTTGTCGCTTCAGTGGCTATTCGGGCAAGTTCGTGAACAGAACTGCAGCTGGCGAATTTACTGCTTAGAGAGTTCAGGTTGGTGAGATCCTGGTTCTGGTTGCGTAAATCCTCCATGATGTTGAGCAGTGATGCCTGGGTGGCCTTGAGCTCCGCATTGGCCTGCTCAAGAGCTTCTTTAGCCTCAACCTGTCGCTTGATGAAATTGTGCTGCTGGACTGTCTTGGCAACATGAAGAAGGTAAGAAGCAACCGCCAGTTCAATATCCTGACTTTGACGATCAAGGTCGAACATTCCGCAGAGACAGTTGTCAGGGTCGAGGTTGACCCTATAGACACGGCTTCTTGACGAGATAGATTGCGAATCACTATCGTCATCCAGCCTGTAGACCTCAGGTATACACGTGGCAGCCCACGAGAGATCTTCAACTCTGTCATGAAGGTCCTCAAGGTATTCTACCAATGTGTCCATCTCGAATTGTTGAACATTGTGCCTTGCCAGGATGTGGACAGTCTGTGGTTTGGTTATGGCAAGTACACATTGTCCGATCTGGAATAGGTCAGCCAGTTTCTCCAGTGACCTTGAGACAGCAAGCATGATCGATGGCCATGATTTGAGCCCTGGAGCACTTAGCTCAACCAGGATACTGACCATAGATTGTTGGAGCCTATGAGATTTCTCAGATGACACCTCAGTCATATCCCCCGTCTTGTAGCTTCCTGAGAACCTGCCTGAGTTTTGCATTCTCACGCTTGAGTTTGGTCATTGCGAGTTCTCTATCAGTTGCCAGCTTGGCATAACGTTCGAGGGTGTCTTTCTCCTTTTCAAACTCCCTGATGAGACGTGTGGTGACCAAACCAGCTCCAATCAGATTGGCAAGGACTCTCAATGCCGAGACCACCCGGCCATCGATCTCTTGTTCACCTGACCATCCCACCAGCAAGACATGGTCAGCAGATTTGGCCCTTCCGACTGGTACCAAAGCGAATCGCTTTATTCCAAGACTCACGATCAGGCTTCCCCTATCGGTTTCATCCGAAATCAATGAGCAGAAAATTGCACTGCGACGTGATCGATAAGGTTCAAAATATGGCTCTTTGTCGAGATCTATAAACCTTATTCGCAGGGATTGCGGCATTCGGTTGGTGTAGGGTGTCAGTATGAGCCGCTTCTCCCCGTCATGCCTGAAAAGGGCAACCATGTTGGCCTCAAACACAACGGCTATTGAATTGATCAGTTTTCTCAGCAAAGCATCGGGAGACATCTGCACTGTCAGTAGCTCCGACAGCCTCTGAAGCAGGTTATAGTTGATCTGCTTACTGCGTTCACTGATTGGTGCATCGGGGAAGCTCCATATGTACCGCTGACCTACCGCTGTTGGCAGAACATCAATCTCGAGCAGCGATCGGATGGTGCAACCTGCTTGTCTTATTTCCAGTGATACCAATCCGATCCTGTTCGACCCTATCCTGAGGCGTCCGAGATCTATTGCTTGGTCGATGCCGAAGAGATCTTCGTATCGGACACCTGATTCTTGATGGGTACCGATCATTTCCCAGAATTGGCTATTGCCAATGACAATTCTCGAATCAGAATCGGTCGCAAGACATGGGAGCTGCCTGGTCAGAGCAGCGCTTGCGAGCACATTCTCATAGGCCAATATGCTGGTAGCTATCGACATCAGTTGCGGCATGAATTCGTTGCGATGCTCTTTGATCTGCTTTTCCACATCGCGCCTGGTTTGTGACCTTGATAGCCTGCAGGCAAGACTGCACTCAAGTGGCAACCCTGAAATGCGGACAAGGCAGATTCGGTGGGTATCAGAAGGTGTGAAAAAGCGGTCGAGGTTAGACATCTTGAGCATGGCATCGCTTGCTTCAATGAAATCACCCTTGAAGATGTCCTCAGGTACAAAGCTCTCATAGAGGTGAGCTTGATCAGAAGAGGTGTTCAAACCATTGGCAACTACATATGAGCCTGTGAGGTTAAGGTGAAAGATCGCGATGAGATCTGGAAGGACAGCGACATCCCTGTGATTGTGAGCCATGCCGGACTGGTCGGCAACGTCCACTTCTGGCCTGTCGATGGACTTCTCCGTTACTTGCGATGCCAAGGTCACCCCCACCGGGTCCAATTGCGGCTTCTGCATGTATTTCGGCTTCTGCTGGAGGGGGCTTTAGGTGATTGGGACGCTCGAAAGCTCATCCTCCTGAACCCATCCATTCCGGATGCCAAATTGACTGAGAAGGCTGAGGGCACAGGAACGTTCACTCTGGCTCAGTCTTCGATTGATCTCTGGAAATTCAGTTGCTCTATTGGCCGGGAAGTATTGAAACATGAGACTGAGATGGACTTGCGGCGGCAGTTCCTCAGCTATGTATCTCAGGATTGCCTCAGTTTCGACAAGCAGCGAAGGCAGTACAAGATGCCTGATAATCAATCCGGAGGTGGCGATGCCGCGCCTGGTTGATAGACCGGGTCCAACGGTGCCAATCACTTCAGAGAGAGCCTTGTGGTTGAAAGCGGGATAGTCAGGGGCATCAGAATACTTCAGAGCTGTGGAGTTGCTCCAGTAGCGCATATCGTACAGGTAGATCTGAATGATTCCTCGCAAGTAACGGACTGTCTCGGGGCGCTCATAGCCGCTGGTATTGTAAACTATTGGTATCGATAATCCCTCGTTGCGTGCCTCGAGGACAGCTTCAACGACCATTGGCAGAAAATGGGTCGCTGTTACAAGGTTTATGTTGTGAGCACCCCGGTGCTCAAGGTCAAGCATCATCCTGGCAAGGTCATGAATGGAAACCTCGTTACCATGGTGGAGCTGGCTTATGGGATAATTCTGACAATAAGCGCACCTCATGCTGCAGTGTGCGAAGAAAACTGTACCTGAGCCGTGCCTACCTGAGATTGGTGGTTCCTCTCCATAGTGGAGGCAATAGCTCGCAATCCTGAGGCTGGAACCGGCTCCGCAATAGCCGACTTCGCCCGCCAGACGGTTCACACCACACTCCCTGGGACAGAGACGGCATGCCCTGAGCTGGCCTGCGAAGTAGTCCATCTGCTCCTGGTAAAGGCCCTCCAGCACGATCTCTCACCCGATAAGAAGGTTAGCGACTTCAGCAAATTGAATCAACCTGTCTCACCCTTGAGGCTATATCCGGTTGATAATGAATCAAAGAGAAATATTGAAGGTGATTGAGAAATGGTGGGTGAGCCCGAAGGCCTGCTCAGCATCT
>JALGWB010000006.1 GCA_025774405.1 bacterium | reverse complement strand
GAAAACTGTGGCCGAGAGCGGTCCGCGATAGGGCACCCTACCCTCTATTCCCTCGGGCACAAGCTTATGGGGCTGGACTCCTTCCTGGAAATACCTATCTTTGCTACCCTGCTTCATAGCGCTGAGAGATCCCATCGCACGATAGACCTTGTAACTTCGCCCCTCATAGAGGATTAGATCACCAGGGCTTTCCTCGGTACCTGCGAATAGACTACCAATCATCACAGCGTCAGCTCCAGCAGCAAGTGCCTTGGTTATGTCTCCCGAGTACTTAATCCCCCCATCGGCAATCAGGGGAATACCTTCCTGTTCGCAGATCTTAAAGCACTCCATTATTGCAGTTATCTGGGGGACACCAACACCAGCAACAACACGAGTGGTACAAATCGAGCCAGGGCCAACACCAACCTTGACAGCGTCTGCGCCGACATCGATAACCGCCTTTGCCCCGTCTGCAGTCACAACGTTCCCCACGATGAGGTCAATATCCGGATATCTCGACTTGACTCGCTTCGCGGTTTGAAGCACCGCTTTGCTATGGCCATGCGCACTGTCGACAACAAGAACATCAACGCCGGCATTGACAAGGGCTTCCACCCTGGTATCGGTGTCGCCAGCCACACCAATCGCTGCCCCGACCCGGAGACGTCCCTGAGAATCTTTACAGGCATTGGGGAATTGCATCTTTTTCTTTATGTCCTTTACGGTAATGAGTCCCTTAAGCTTGAAGCTATCATCAACCACTGGCAGCTTCTCAATCCGATTCCTGTGCAAGACCCGCTTTGCTTCCTCGAACGTCGTTCCGACAGGCACGGTTATGAGATTCTCCCTTGTCATCACGTCACTGACTTTGACATCGGTGCAATCAAGAAAACGCAGATCCCGGTTAGTAAGGATGCCCACGAGAGTCCCGCCATCGTCGGTGATTGGAACACCTGATATCTTGTAGCGAGCCATAAGCTCAAGCGCTTCCTTGACCGTTGCATCCGGGCACAGTGTGAAGGGATTGGATATCATTCCACTTTCAGACCGCTTCACACGATCCACCTCAAGCGCCTGCTGTTCAATCGCCATGTTCTTGTGAATTACACCTATGCCACCCTCACGAGCAAGAGCGATTGCCAGCCTTGCTTCTGTGACCGTATCCATCGCGGCACTGACGATCGGTATGTTGAGCTGGATATTCCTGGTAAGTCTGGTACGGGTATCTACTTCAGAGGGCAGAACCCCTGAATGGAGAGGAACCAATAAGACATCATCGAAGGTCAGAGCGTAGGGCCCAATTTTATCTTCCACCTAACCACCTCACTTTGCGTGTGGCCCCGTCAGGGGCACAAAGCTTACTGGAACGATCTTCTCGGTTTCCATCTCACCCATCACCTTCTTGACACGGTAGAGATATTGAAAGCCAGCAGAACCGACTGGAATCACCATTACACCGCCTTCTTTCAGCTGGTCTACTAGTGGCTTCGGAATTTCAGTAGGTGCACAAGTAACAATTATGCGATCGAAGGGTGCGTACTCAGGCCAACCAAGATAACCATCACCTGCTTTAACCTTTATGTTATCATATCCGAGTTTCTTGAGGCGGTCCTCGGCTTCTCTTGCCAGAGGCTCGATGATCTCAATTGTATAGACCTCTTTCGCCAGCTCCGCAAGGATTGCAGCCTGATAGCCTGATCCTGTTCCAATCTCAAGCACCTTATCTGTCGAGCTGAGATTGAGTTCTTCAGTCATAAGAGCAACAATATAGGGCTGACTGATGGTCTGCCCATAGCCAATCGGAACGGGAGAATCAGAGTAGGCATAATGATAATACTTCTGGGGTATGAAAAGGTGACGTGGCACCTTAAGCATTGCGCCAATCACACGTTCATCTTTTATCCCCCTGGCAATGATTTGCTTTTCGACCATTCGTTTCCTGGCCTCATCGGGCGATTCGCCATGCTGTGCATGTTCACAGGAAATCCAGAGCATCAGACCCGCGAGCATCAATGAAAGCAACACCGTCTGCATTGATTCGCGTCTGCTCATCACCGAACTAGTCAACATGGGTTATCTCTCCGAGCCCTATCTCCTTGACAGCCATCAGATGACTTATGTCATTGAAGGTAACTACCCTTCTGTTCTCAAGCCCAACTTCAACAATCGTGAGGGAGCCATTCTTTACCGTAAGGCACCAGACATCGTCGTCCGGTAGATTCAGGACTTTGGTTACATATGTTGAGATGACTCCGCCATGGCATACCACCAGCACATTACCAGTTACGTGCTGACGCTCTATGCCTTCAAGGGTTGTCATTACCCGTCTGGTGAAGGATGCGAAATTCTCACCATTGGGGATCTTGATCCGAGTCGGTCTCACAGCCCACCTATCGAACAGTTCTCGATACTCTTTGCGAATCCTGTTGAGGGTCTTGCCTTCCCAATCGCCGAGGCAGATCTCCTTAAGACCTTCCTCGATGGCTATGTCAAAGCGCTTCCCGACAATGATGCGTGCGGTTTCATAAGCCCTGCGCAAGGGGCTTGAGTAAGCAGCATCAAAGGTCAATCCACGAAAGCGCTTGCGTAATAGCTTTGCCTCTTTTCTGCCATAGTCACTCAGCTGAGGGTCTTTTTGTCCTTGAATTCGCCTCATACGATTCCACGTTGATTCAGCATGTCTAACTAGAAATATCAGCATGATCTCCCCTCGGAAAGGTTTATGAAAAGTTCGGCCATCGAAAGCACATCTACCAGATTGTGCCTGAGCACCGCCAGCAATCTATCTGCATCCTTAGTATGCACAAAGTCGTGATAAATGCAAGGAACTTCCCAACTGGCAACATCGCCCAGACGGCGTCGTCCCAAAATATACCACTCCAGGGTCATAAGTCGACAATTCGGCAATTGATGCTTCCACCTTCTGCGAGCATGATGAAGAAGATCGAAGTGTTCAGGTGATGCCTTTATGTCAATTCTATGATACTTTGCTCGTTCCCTTACGTATGGGAGATCAAATGCCTTGCCATTGAAGGTAATGCAAGTCTGATAGGCGTCAAGCAGGCAGTCCAGATGACTTATCAAGCTGGCCTCCTCTGAATAGTCCCGAGCGAGGAGCTGTCCGACAACAAGAGCTCCATCACTCTCATACAGTGTCCCTGCAAGAAAGAGGGGGGTTGACGCAAGTCCGGTGGTCTCAAGGTCGAGAAAGATGTAATCATTTGAATCATCCTTTCCGAGCAGCACTCTGGCAGCTGCTTGGAGTGTCTTGGCAGAAACATATTGATCAACTTGCCTCTCAATCAACACGCACTTGCCATGTTGGTTGGTGACCTCGACAAAATCCCCGACATCCTCGAGGCGCACTCGTCCCTTGCCACTAGCCAGTCTGGTGACCCTGTTTTTCTCGAGTAAACTCAGCCTTAGGCTCTCTATCCGGCTCCTGATCGAGTCACTCAGCACTTCCAAGAATCCTCCTCAATAACATGATGGTTGTGAACTTATCGGGGATGGGATAGCCATAGCCTGGACCTGGATCTTGATGCTGTGGAGGACGAAGCATCGGTAAGCCAACACAGGATGGGCAACCACCTTCACATGGGCACTCCTCGATAACCCGGAGAGCAGCAGCAAGAATAGTGGGAATCAGGGCATATGCCTTCTCACAAAAGCCGAGTCCACCCCTGAATCTATCATAGAGGAAAACCGTCGACCTTCCAGTATTACTTGTCTCAACAATTCCACCGACATCCTGTCTATCACACATCACATGAAGTGGGAGGATGTTTATCAGCACATTCTTCAGCCCAACAAGCCCTTCTACTGGATTCCTGCCTTCCCTCCTTAGATCGTTGACAATGCCCTCCTCCGGATATATCCACATCGATGCAGTCTCAAGGTGCTGACTTGGAAGGTCAACGGTGCCGTATCCAATTGAGTCCAACCGGTAAAACTGGATCTTCTTGAATGCGGTCGTCTTCCAGGTGACGGTTGCCTCCCCATAGAAGGCCCTGAGTTCATTCCATATCTTTGATTGCTTCTCTTTGATGACACTGATGGATGATTCAAGAATAGGCTGAGTATAGTAGTCAACTTCCTTCCTTTCGACATATGCCACCTTGACTTGCAGGTCGAGATGGCGCACTATGTAAGTTTCACCATCGTGGATGTAAATACCCTCTGGATAGACCAGTTCGGGTGCACTTATTGCATCGACCACGCCTATCACCTTATCTCTGTTTGTTGCATCTATGATAGTGAAGGTGTCATCTGATATGGTGCGAAGATTGACCTGAGCAGCAGGAAAGTCAGTCGTCGCCCAGTAGGTTCTGTCTTCTATCGTCTTCACCCTCTTGACATCTTCAAGAACTGAAACCACAGGTGAAAAGAGCTCACCAAAGTACCTTTCGTCGTCAGGGGAGAGAGGAAGCTCAAAAGCAGCACAACTCAGATGACCAGCCAGGATGTATGGATTCGATGGATCGATGACAGCATTCTCAGGGGTCTTTCCCAAAAGATAGCCAGGATTGCGCATGAGATATTGATCTATCGGATCATTATAGGCAATGAAAATCACGAGTGACTCATCCATCTTTCTGCCGGCTCTGCCTGCCTGTTGCCAGGTTGATGCAATTGTCCCGGGAAAACCTACAATCAGGCAGGCATCCAGAGTGCCCACGTCTATTCCCAATTCCAGAGCATTGGTACTCGTTACTCCGAGCAGCTCGCCTGAGAAGAGTGCACGCTCGATTCTTCGTCTTTCCTCCGGCAAGTAGCCTGCCCTGTAGGCTCTCACTTTTTCCACCAGATGTGGGTTCCGTCTCGAGAGGGCTTCCCGAACATATCGCAGGATCAACTCTGCAACAACCCTTGCTTTGGTAAAGGTTATCGTTTGGATACCTGACTCTACAAGTGTGACCATCAGATCGTGAGCTTCAACATTGGAACTCCGCCGTTCCATTCTCCGACTATCAATAAAAGGAGGATTCCAAAGCACAAAAACCTTTGGACCCCTTGGTGAGCCGTCATCGGAAATGACCTCACATTGATCCCCTATCAGGAGCTCAGCCAGCTCCTTAGGATTTGCAATAGTCGCTGAACACAGGATAAAAATCGGTTCCGTCCTATAATGCTTCAATACCCTTCTAAGTCTTCTTATGACATTGGCGACATTGGATCCGAAAATGCCTCGGTAGATGTGCATTTCGTCTATCACTACAAACTTGAGATTCGAGAAGAAGCGACTCCACCTTGAATGATAGGGGAGTATCGCTTGATGAAGCATGTCAGGATTGGTGAGGATCAAGTTAGCTTCTGATCGAAGCTTTCGCCTGGTGTGTTTCGGGGTGTCACCATCATAGGTTCCCACCTTGACAACATCTTGAAGATCTGGGGAATGTGAACAGAGATTACCAAGCATTCGAAGCTGATCCTGGGCAAGGGCCTTGGTGGGGAAAACGTATAGAGCTGTAGCTTCTGAATCTGAAAGCATGGATTCAAGGACCGGAATGTTGTAGCAAATGGTTTTACCACTCGCTGTTGAAGTGACAATGGCAATGTTCCGATTCTGTGATACAAGGTCGATGGCCTTTGCTTGATGTATGTAAAGCCGATCAATGCCCAACCCCTCGAGAGCAACCTTGATTGGTGGGGAAAGGGAAACAGTTGGATCTGCGAAAAGTGGGTTGCGAGGGGGTATTCGATGAGTGTGAACGATCTGACCATTGTAACCGGGAGAGGACTTGACTGATTCAAGTATGGAGGATAGCAAGTTTGATTTAGTCATATAATGGTGAGTTTAATACCTTATAGATCCACAACGCCTTATTGCATCATCGCCAAATCTATCTCTAATCGAATCAATTACACCAATAATATCCTTTCTCCTCCTTTCTGTCGGGAAAATTCCATCCCAATCTATCTCAGTCTTTCTAATAAGCCCTCTTACACTCACCCCAATCAACCTAATCCTATGCCCACGGAAATTATTAAGAAAAAGACCTTTTGCTACTTTGAAGATTATTTCATCAAGATCTGTAGGAGTAGCAAGCTTCTTTTGGCGAGTAAGAGTTGTGAAATCAGATTTTCTGATTTTGACAACAATTGTGTCACATAAATATCCTTCTCTTCTTAATCGCCTACCAACCTGTTCAGAAAGCCTCAAAAGGGTTGAAAGAAGAATCCTCTTCTCAGAGGAATCCTTTGGTAAAGTGTATTCATGTCCTAATGATTTGGGCTCAATACCAACATAATAGGGAATCAAAGGTGACTCATCTATACCATTTGCAGTCATCCAGAGATAACTTCCATAAGAACCAAATAAATTCACAAGTTTCTTCTCTGAGGTATTTGCAAGCTGAGCTATAGTGGTGATCCCTATTGCCTTCAGTCTTTCTGATGTTTTGGACCCCACACCCCAGAGATCTCCAACTGCCTTATTCCCGAATAATTTTAGAAACTCTCCTTCCTTTATTATTGTGAGTCCATCTGGTTTAGAAACATCAGATGCCATCTTTGCAACAATTTTATTAGGCCCTATACCTATTGAACATGTAAGTGAGTGAATCTCTCTTATTCTCTTCTTAATCTTTCCTGCAAGATCAGAAGCCTGGTCAAAATCTATATCATTAAACTCAAGGAATGCCTCATCCACACTGAATGGCTCAATCAATGAACTAAAATCCCTTAGGGTTCTAAGTATTTGAATCGAAGTATAAACATATTTTTGAGGATTCCCCTCTAAGTAGATGCCATGCGGGCATAACCTCTTTGCATGTGCAACTGGCATACCCGATTTTATTCCGTATTTCCTTGCTTGATATGAAGCTGTGGATACCACGCTCCTTCCATCTGGATCTCCACAAACAATCACAGGTTTCCCAAAAAGGCATGGATTTGAAAGTTGTTCAATAGATGAGAAGAATGCATCCATGTCGATATGGAAGATTACTCGCCGCATCAATAGAACCTTCTAATAATTGTTATAACCCTCCCTATTATCCTTACCTCATCACTTGGAAATGCTGTGAGATCGATCGTGGGATAATCAGGGTTTTCAGGTTTTAGAACTGGCTTGCCTCTCTTTCTCAAAAATCTCTTAAGTGTTACTTCCCCATTTATCATTGCAACAACAATTTCACCATCATTCGGATACGGATCTTTCTTCACTACAGCTATGTCCCCATCGTTTATCCCCGCTCCAATCATGCTTTCTCCTTTGACCCTTAGTGCAAAAACATCCCCACCTTTAACAAGCCTCCCGTCAACAATTATGTCACCCTCTATATTCTCATCAGAAATAATTGGCTCTCCTGCAGGTATTCTTCCAAGGACAGGTATTATTCTTGAATTCATCTGTGGAATGGGTTCAAGAATTTTGATTCCCCTTGCCTTCTGTTTTGTTCTCACTATCAAACCTTCCTCCTCAAGTTTTCTAAGAAAGTATCTGACACCATTTGTAGATGATATTCCAAATCTTCTACCTATCTCCCTAATTGTGGGGGGAAGACCATTTGTTGCAATTTCATTCCTTATGAATTCATATATGCTTTGCTTCTTATCCACATTTTTATTCTACTGCACATTTGTGCACCTGTCAAGTTTGGGGTCGGAGCCAAAAACGTGCATAATCTTATCTCTCTATTTTACAAGCGGTTACAAACTCGCAAAGCGCCAGGATTTATTTGAATGGGGGTTATGCACGTTTTTGGCTCCGACCCCTTGCTAAAGTTTAAGGGATATCTCAGAGGCAGAGAGACGATAGGTCCTGAACCACGAGTAGATTTCAGAATCTGATACACGCCTTATGGTTCTCATGCGCCGCCTTTCAGCAAGGACTCTCGGTAGCCCCCTGAATGCATCAATGTACGCTCTAAGTACAATTGCAGTCAACTTGAGGGTTGAATACTTTGAAGCAAACCTCCCTGCAGCACCTCGACGCGTAACTGCTCCATATGCCTGAAGAACATAGCGAATGAAGCTGTAGAAGGGGCTGAGCATGATCATTCTGGGGGGAAAGTACTTCCAGACAATCCAGATTCTGTTTCTTTCAACTAAGTAAACCTTACGCGGAGAGTATTCACCAGTTGTAGCAGAATACTTGTGATAGACGATTGCACCAGGAACAAAAAGACAGCCCCATCCTGCTAACCTTCCCCTTATACCGATATCAGTGTCATCACCATAAGCAAAATGGCTTTCATCGAAAAATCCAATGTCATCAAACATGGCTTTACGGTACAGCGCTGCACAACCGCTGGGGAAGAAAACGTCAGGTTTATCATCATACTGCCCATGATCAACCTCCATCCTTCCACGTCCTCGATTAAGACCATCTGGGTAGATAAGATGACCGGTTGTATCGATGACATCTCGCCTGTCGTAGAAAAGCGTCTTGCTGGCGAACATGCCTATCTGAGGATGTGCTTGAGCGGCTTTGAATAGCTCGGCGAGCCAGGACCGATCAGCTACGGTATCATTGTTGAGTAAAGCTATCAACTCCCCGTTGGCAACCTCGATGCCCTGATTACAGGCACGTGCAAAGCCATAATTGGCAGGATTCTCTATGATCCTTCTCACCCAGGGAAACTGCTGCCTGATGAAAGCGACCGAACCATCGCTACTTCCGTTGTCAACGACAACAACCTCAAAATCCTTAAATGTCTGCTCCTCAAGCGATGAGAGACAGTCGCTCAACAGGTCACGACCATTGATATTGGGAATTATTACAGATATCCGAGCAGTGCCATTCATATCGGAACCTTCGGCTGAGCATCGATTAAACAGGTTTACAAGGTCAACACCAAAGGTAGTATAATCTAATCATCAACGGGCACAAAGGAGAATCCGCAATGAAACTCAAGGTCAAGGTGAAAGATCTTGACTGCATTGATTGCGCAAGGGCCCTTGAGCATGTGGCTAAGAGTGTCGAAGGCGTTGAAGGTGCTGAAGTCAATTTCACGCTATCAACCCTTGAGCTGGAACTCAAGGATGGAACCGATCGACGTCAGGTCATTAGAGCCTTGAGAAGAAAAGGATATGAGGTTGCGCCGGAGGATACATCGCCGGTTTCGGGTCTTCAAGTGCGGCGAGGAATCATCTCCAGAAGGCGTCTGATTCTGACAAGCATCTGCGGACTGTTCTTACTAGCAGCGATAGCCTCCTACCTAATCCAGCCCCTGGTAGCCGTGAGAAGCGTTTTTCTGATCCTTGCAACAATAGTTGCAGTACCTCTTACACTGGTTCGGGCAATAAATGCCATAAGAAGTCGTTCCATCGACATGAACGTGCTCATGAGCATTGCCATCGTTGCGGCGGCAGCAATAGGCGAGTGGGCAGAGGCTGCAATTGTAGCCTTTCTCTTCTCAATCGCAGTAATGCTTGAGGCAGCTGCGCTGGCCAGAACACGAAGGGCCATTGAAACGCTGATGGAGCTTTCACCCGACGTGGCAAGGGTCAGGAGGGATATGACAAGCGAGACCGTGAAGGCAGATGATGTAAAGCCAGGAGAGATAGTAGTTGTAAGACCTGGAGAGAGGATCCCTCTGGAGGGAAAAGTAATCAAGGGTACTACATCCGTAGATGAATCAGCCATAACCGGTGAGGCAATGCCTGTTGCCAAACAACCTGGATCAACTGTTTTTGCAGGAACCCTCAACGAGGATGGTGCGATAGAGATAGAGGTGACCAAGCCCAAGTCTGAAAGCACACTCGCCCGCATAATTCACCTTGTTGAACATGTTGAGGCAACACGTGCACCTATTGAAAGGTTCGTAGATAGGTTTGCACGCATTTACACACCTGTTGTCGTGACTGCGGCCATTGTCTTTGCAATTGTTCCCTATGCAATCGGGCTGGAAGGCAACTGGATATACAGGTCACTGGTCTTCCTGATAATCGCCTGTCCATGTGCACTGGTCATTGCCACACCAGTAGCGGTTGTGACGGGATTGGCTTCAGCAGCACGAAAGGGCATCCTGATAAAGGGTGGTGCGCATCTCGAGCAGGCGGCCAAGATCACCACGGTTGCTCTTGACAAAACCGGAACGGTGACCGAGGGGAGACCAACCGTTGCGCAGGTTGCCCCGATAGAGGAAATCGCTGAGGACTCACTGATAGGTATTGCTGCGAGCGTTGAATCGGCTTCGAATCATCCCCTTGCTGGTGCAATAGTGGCTGAAGCGAGAAAGCGGGGGATCCATCCTGAAGAACCACGCGATGCTAAGTCAATGCCAGGTATAGGCATGTCCGGCATTGTCAATGGTAGAAGGTACTATGTTGCCAAGCCAAACTTCTTTGTTGATAAAGGATTAACGATCCCTGAAACCACAGGTGATTTGGATGAGGCAACTCTCGTTGCAATTGGAACAGAAGACAAGGTACTGGGTTACATCTTTTTTGAAGACAGAATAAGATCAGGCGCCCACCAAACCATCGCCGGCCTCAAGGGTCTCGGCATGACCTCTGTGCTGGTAACCGGTGATACCGAGCAAGTTGCTGCAAGGGTTGCCAGGTCCCTTGGTATCGATGAGTACCACGCCAATCTGCTTCCCAACGAGAAGGTTGACATAATAGGCAACCTGCGTTCTCGCCACGGAGGAGTCGCAATGGTCGGCGATGGAGTGAATGATGCTCCTGCCCTGGCAGCATCAGATGTGGGGATAGCAATGGGAGCTGCAGGATCGGATGCGGCCATCGATGCAGCAGATGTCGCCCTCATGTCTGATGATATTGTCAAGTTGTTACCACTGTTCAAGGTCTCAAAACGAGTAAGATCAATAACCATAGAGAATATCTTGATAGCAATTGGTATTAAATCCATCTTTGTTGCTTTGGCAGCAGCTGGCTCGGTTGCGATGTGGATGGCTGTCTTCGCAGACATGGGAGCTTCGTTGATTGTAATCACGAACTCCTTCAGGTTACTCTCCCACAGAGCAATAGATGCGAAGATTAAGAGGGCTCTTTGAGGATGGACTCTTTGAGAATCACTCCTAGGACAAGAGTTGTGGTGATACTTGCTTTAGCATTTTTGATAAGACTCGGGGCAATCCTGGCAATCCAGAATCCCCAGCAGGTTCCACGTAATCTAGCCGAAGCCGATGCGCCAACATACTACGTTCTCGCTGAGAATCTCTTGAATGGTACAGGCTATCGTTATGGTGATGATCTTGAACCTACGGCGAAACGTACCCCTGGCTACCCACTCTTCATCGCTGCAGTATTCAAGATCTTTGGCAGAAGCTTTAATGCTGTCCGCGTTTTCCAATGCTTGTTTGAAGTCATGACGGTAGCCATGATCTTGTCGATTTCCACCTTGCTTTTTGAAAGCCACCTCATCGGATCACTTGCCGCTCTGGCTTATGTCTTTTATCCACCTGCCATCCTTTCGACAACTTACATCATGACTGAAAGCCTCTATACTTTTCTACTCATAGCCTCAGTCATGAGTCTCATGTTGGCTATCCTGGACAAGAACAGATGGATAGCACTCGCAGCGGGGATTCTCTTCGGTCTGGCAACGCTCACCAGGCCGGGTTCCATCATGGTCCCATTTGTTTTGCTGGTTGTTGGCTTGATGATAAGACGCAAACTCTGGAAGCCATTGGTCATATCTCTTATAGGCTTCCTCATAGCGATGCTACCCTGGGGAGCTCGCAATCATAGTATCTATGGCAAGTGGATTTTGACGAGCACTTTGGTCGGTGCCAATCTCTACAAAGGCAACCACCTTCCAACCGAGGGTGCTTTCTTCACATCAACCGATAGCCTTCTCACGCCTGCCTTGAAATCAGCCCTTGTGGATGTCAATGAGGCAACAAGGGATAGCATCCTCAAGATTGAAGCCTTCAAGATGATCCTTGCAAATAAGAAACGAGTGGCTCTACTCACACTCAAGAAGATCCCGAGGTTATGGCTGAACCTCGGCTATGGAAGACCACCATCGAAGAAGTCACTCCTGCTTGCTGTTTCACATATGATAATGCTCATACTGGCAGCTTTTGGGCTGAGAGCTCTCAAACCACAAACCAGATATTTGAGTTTTGTCCCCGTGACGATCATCATCGTCTCTTCCCTGGCTTACCTTGCTGTCGCATCGGAAGTCCGCTTTGTCTTCCCGCTTATTCCGCTGGTTCTACCTTTCTCTGCAGCTGGCTTGAGGCAATTCGCAGCAAAAGCTATTGGAATAGGAGATGAGAGAAGCTGAAGCAAGATCTCTAACAGGGCAAATCTTTGCAACTCAGTTGAGTGACCTGGGGAAATTTGATCTCGAGCGTTACCCGATCTCAAACTACATCATCTTTAAGCAAGACTTCGAACCAACTTTCGAGGACTCCCGTCAAAAGATCTCCCTATCGAAGTCACTATTATTGGAGCACCGAATAGAACCTCTTTTCATGCTTGATGAAGAGGGGGGACGGGTCAGCCAGATCGAGGATTTCTTTGCGCCGGCACCGAGCGCTCTGGCCATGGGTGATCACCCGCTCGAGATAATAGGTCAAGTATATGCAAGTGTGTCCCTCTGCCTCCTCAAGCTCGGTATAGACATCAATCTGTTCCCCTGCCTCGATGTAATGACCGAACCCCTGAATCCAATCATTGGTACTCGATCGTTCGGGAGCACACCCGAGAAAGTGATAGCGTGCTCCCGCGCTGCCATCACGGCGTCGCGTAGATACGTTTGCTGCGTTGGCAAGCATTTCCCTGGCCACGGCATGACTCGAAGCGATTCCCATCTTGAAAAGCCAATTGTGGTTACCCCTCGTAGAGAGCTCGAATCCATTCACCTGCCACCTTTTAAGGAAGCGATAAAAGCCGGCATCGACGGAATGATGGTCAGCCATTGCCAGTATGTTGCTTTGCAGGGTGATCGACTACCGGCATCGCTTTCATCCGAAGTGGTGGGCAAGTTCTTGCGTGGACCACTCGCTTTCAAAGGCCTCATCGTAACAGATTCCCTCGATATGAAGGCAGTGCGTTCTGACGTCGAACCTCACCGAGTCGGTCTTCTCGCCCTTAAGGCAGGTTGCGATGTCTTACTATTCACTGAGTACTCAGATCGTCTGGTTGCAGCCTTCGAAAGCATCGTTGAGGCATTGATCATGGACAGAATCGACGAGGAATCTTTAAGGGCTTCCATCCAGAGAAGAAAGCACATGCTTGAACGACTGAAATTGATAAAAAGCCTTCCCCAACCAAAACTGGAGTTCGACTACGAAGGCATCGTTGCAAGCATAAGGGATAGTGCGCTAAAGGTCAAAGACCAGGCGAAAATACTCCCAATCGCTGAAGATGAGATCTGTCTCCTTACGACCTCGGAAGCAATTGCTGCTGAACTACAGAGATACATTCCTCGTGTAGTTAATCCATCGACACCCGATCAGGTAAAGAGCAAACCCCTTGTTCTCTGGATGGTTGAGCCCCTCCATGTGCCCGGATCCTTCAAGCATGCAGCTGCAATGATTGAACAGGCCGCCTTCTCAGTCCTCATCACGAGCCATGAGATGTTGGTTGATCTCCTTCCTCCATGTGACGTCACCATCATCTGTCATGATACAAGTCTTCCTAGTATGCAGCGCATTCCAGCTCTGGTCTTCGCTAAAAGAACCTCAAGCAGGCAAACGAGCCTTTAGGACAGGAGGTCGCCTAGTAGACTGGCATACACCAATGTTTATATTTCTCAACCTTACCCCGTGCTATACCGAAGTAGAGCCTGCGTAGCCTTTCACAAATTGGTCCAATCTTGCCTGTGCCAACGGGCCTTCCGTCAATCTCGATCACTGCAGCAACCTGTACACCTGTTCCACAGAAGAAAACTTCGTCAGCTATGTAAAGTTCACTGCGATCAATCTGACGCTCGATGGTATCAATCCCGAGTTCTTCCCTTGCGAGCTCAATAATGGTCCTGCGGGTTATCCCCTCGAGTATGTTCTCAAATGGTGCTGGGGTTATCAAAACCCCATCTCTCACAAGAAATATGTTCTCAGCACTGCCCTCCGATACGTGCCCATCCTGGGTAAGCACAATGGCTTCATCGTAACCACGCTCGACCACTTCCGTTTTTGAAAGTGCGGAGTTAACATAGATCCCCGTTATCTTTGCTCTTGCGGGTGCTGCATTGTCGTCAACCCGACGCCATGATGAAACAGCAGCTCGAGCACCCTCCTCCTTTTCGATATACCGCCCGAAGGCAATAGCGAAGATACAGAAACCATCCTCGAGATCGTGAAGCCTCACACCTATTCCCTCTGTCGCCTTGTAGGCGACTGGTCTAATGTATGTATCCTCTTTATAGCCCTCCTTGCGAAGGAGTTCACGTGTTATGTCGCAAAGCTCCTCAGTCGTATGCTTGAGATCAATCTTCAGGATGCGACATGATTGATGAAGTCTGTCGTAGTGCTCAGGCAACCTGAAAATGTATAACTGCTTTTCCTGCTCGTTCCAATAGGCACGTATGCCTTCAAAAGCACCGGTCCCATAATTGAAGGCATGCGTCATGATACTGATCTTTGCTTCCTCGATTGGCACAAATTTGCTCTCAAAATAAGCATATCTCGCCATAGACACCTCCATATTCGAATTAGACCATCACCAGTAGAGCATAACAAGCAAGGGCGACTTCTTCAAGCCCGGGCCAATCCCGCTCGCAGTCTATCCTCTGCTGGCATCTCAAGCAGAATCCATGGGATTCTCCGGCCCCCTAAACGATGCTGTTCGAAAAAACATTACATAACTGGGGGCATCACCATTTGTTGACAGGAAATGGCAATTACAATGGCTGGTCATCGAACATGGAGGATGCCTCTCTTGCTTTCCTCACAACTTCAATCTTGCCCCCGTCAATCATAATCTCCGCCGGCAAGCCAAGACTCATGAAGTTGAGCATGCTCATTGTATAGCCATAGGCGCCGGCATTGAAGATACCAATTATGTCTCCGGGCTCAGGCCGTGGGAGTCTGATATTCCTTCCGCTTACATCTATCGGTGTACAAATCGGACCGGTCACATTACAAGCCACATCTGCTGGTTCCTTCAGCTTGTTTAGTATCCCTATGGGATGGCTCACCCGCATTACCACTGGCCTTGAGAAATGATTCATACCTCCGTCGGTAATTACAAAGTTCTCTCCTCGGGATTGCTTGACCCACAAGACCCTTGTCACGAAAATACCTGCTTCAGCAACGATATACCGCCCGAGCTCGAAGATCAGGCGGCAAGCTCGCTGCTTCAGCAGATCCCTCGCTCTGAAGGCAGCTTCACGAATGACATTCAAGTCAAGAGGTTCCCCATCGCCATACGGCACCCCGAAGCCACCACCGAAATCAACACACTTTAGATCGAAACCAAGTCCGTCGGCAACCCTCAGAGCAAGATCTGCAACATAGTCGATGTGCTTAGCGATGAGGTCGGCATCGAGAACCTGGCTTGCGGAATAAACATGGATACCTTCGATTTGAACATTTTTCAGATTGATCATCCTGACATCATCGATCAGGGTTTCCTCATCAAAGCCGAATTTGCTCGGTCCTCCAACCATCATCTCCGGAGAGATTGGCTCTTCAAGTGTATTTATCCTCAGAAGAACTCTTACATTTCTACCAATCCGTCTGGCAAGTCGATCTACCAACCGAAGCTCGTCAGTTGATTCGACAACTATGGCAAAGATTCCGTGTGTAATCGCTTGCTGAATTTCATCGTCTGATTTACCAGGACCCACAAAGGCAATGTCCCCTACGTCGAATCCGACCCGCAGAGCTGCAGCAAGCTCTCCGCGTGAGCTTACATCCGCTCCAGCACCCAGCTCACGCAGTATCTTGCATATCCTCAGGTTGGGATTCGCCTTGAAAGAGTAAAAAATATCGAAGCCAGGCAGATTGGTCTGCAATCGTTCCAGATTGGCCCGGATGCGGCTAGCCGAATAGAGATAGAAGGGTGTGCGATGTAAACTTAGAACCTCTGATATTGGAACCCCATCCACCATGAACTCATTGTTTCCTTCTGCTGAACTCGATCTCATGAATCACCTCTCCTGTAGATTTCGATTCGAGTCAATCCCTGGAATATGTAGAATGGGAAAGGCTCTGATACAACAACGTCTATACCGATGGTCTCACAGTACTCCTGACCGAAGTTAGCGCCGGTCTCGGCGAACATCAATATCTTGGTTCCATATTCCTTGCACAGATCGACAATATCACCAACAGCATCGGTGGTGAGGGTCATGCCAGTTATGACAGCAATATCAACATCCTTGATATAGTGATAGGTCTTGCTTCCGTGCTCGACAACCACTCCGTGAATATTCCTTCCCAGTATCCTTTCGTCAAGATCGGTGGCATAGATCTGGTAGTCTTTAGATTTCAACCCCTTGATAAGATTGCCGAGGACACCGACATTGATGATGGTTGGCTTGGCTCCCTTCGGCTTGGTGTGGCAGATCAAGCGTTCAACCTCGTCGAGAAGAATAGCATTCCGCTTCAGCGTCTTTTCGATCGAGTTTCCCGTTAGCTCATGCACACGTGCAGGCTTCTTGGGGATAGAAGCATATATCGAATCGAGAATGGATATGCTATAGCAGTCACGCTCGGCTATCACTTCGCGGGCATCCCTTCCGATGAGGCTCTCGTCTACCTCAAGATCCTTATCGCAATAGCAGGATCCCTGCCCGATGGTCTGACTTACGAGGAACCAATACCGGAAGATACGTTCATCCGGATTGGGACGAAAAGCGAGATCCACTTTCCACAGTCCCCTGATTACGAAGTCATCATCTTTGAATCCAGTTGTCTTCTTTAGAGCCAGATCCCCTAAAACATGGTAGATGTCAGCCAATTGCATCACCCTCCCTCTTCCCTATCCACTCCAGTCTATCGACAAGCCATCCTTCGATGACACCAGCAAGGCTTGTTTCATAGCCGAGGTAGTTGTGAGGAGCCCCCTTAACGATTCGACCTCTAAAATCCTGGACCTGGTTCATCTTCGACCTCATGGCTGAAAGATACTCATCCGGAGATCCGATAAATGCTTCACCAACTGAACCCACAATCGCAAGCGTAGGAATGCGGATGCTACCGAGATCCTTGAAATCGGAGGTATCTGTTTCAGATAGATTAAAAATCTTTAGAGGTGAATCAGGTCTGAACATATCGTAGTAGGTCGCAGCAGACACAGGATAGTGAAAATATCCGGGTGGCATGAAATCTCTAGATCGCCCCTGTGCAATCATTCGCCTTGCCACCTCGAGTGCTTCATCAAAGCGTTCACCAAGCTCAGCTCGCTGCAATCCAAAATCGTCCGACGGGGAAAGCAAGATAATTCCTGAAATCGCTGGATTGGGCTTCTTCATGATATAGTAAGCCACCTTGAGGGCACCATGACTATGCCCCTGAAGGATCATCGATCTTACACCTCGAGACATAAGCAATGCAATCCAGGCATCGAGATCAATGAGGCATTCCTCGAAGATCTCATATGCTCCACCAATTTGTTTATACGTTGACCCGCTGTCGGTTATGCAAAGGGAATCTGATATGTAGTCCCTGCCCCGGTTGTTGGTGGTAAGAAATGCAATCCCAAGTCTGGTTGCCAGAGCAGCCAAATGGTCAATGAAACGATTCTCATAGAAATTCCCTGCAAGCCCGTGGATATGGATGATTCCCGCAGATGGCTTAGCCTCTGGCTCAACAAGGAGCCCGTGAAGCTCGAGCCCGTCACTGGTTATGACTCTTTGAAACTCCCCCCTCATGAAACCTCACTTGCAAGTGCTTCAAACTTTGCCTTGAGCCTGTGGTTGACCCTACCATCGGGACATGCAAGCCCTGACCTCAGCAGATAGGCATTTATGAAGATACGATTCCTGAGGTAAACATACGCATATCTAACCGTTCTCGATGGTTTGATCGATTCATCAAATTTGAGCAGAACCTGTTTGCCAAGTACATTACGGCGAAGATATTCAATCGTAGCGGTCACATCCCTCGGTTTTATTCCAAGAAGTCTTATGCGTTTACCATCCTCACTACCGATGGTCGTAGCATTTATGATGCGTGTGATTCTCAGAAGATTTTCTGGTTCACCGGCTCGGAAATCGCATGCTGCCGGTTCGATATCACCTATCCGTGGTTTGTAGTCGATCTTCCTATAACGCAAGGGAACTTTCCTTTCAGCTATCTCGACATTGTGACTGGAGGCGTCTCTCAGCCTCCCGATGCCCAGCTTCTTAAGCATCACCCTCATGAAATCCCGATTGATCTCATACCCGATGGCGTTTCTACCGATTTCAAGGGCAGCCTTAATTGTGGTTCCGCTTCCCAAGAAAGGATCAAGTACAGTATCATCGACAAATGTGAACATCTTTATGAGGCGCCTGGGCAATTCAATTGGGAACATGGCTTCATGACCCAGCTTACGTGCTCCGCCAAAAGCCCAGTGCCCTTTGAAATATTGCTTCCATTCGGTCTTGGTCAGCCTTGATTTCTCCTTTATCCAGGGCTCGACCGACTTTGACTGTCCGATCTTTCTGAATATGTGTATGTATTCATAATCGATCTCCACAATTCCATTCGGGGGATAGGGGAATGAGCCCATAACATTTGCGCCACCACTGGGATTCATTGTTGTTTTCTTCTGCCAGATTATCGAGCCAAGGAAGTCAAAACCTATGGTTTCGCACTGCGCAATGATCTCTGCATGAAGTGGTATGATTCGATAGCGCCCATATGTAATCGCTCTGGCAAACTGATCGCCAATGTTTATGCATAGTCTTGCACCTGGGCGAAGCACCCGATGGGTTTCGGACCAAACACGATAAAGATCAATGAGGTAGGCATGCAGACTTTGCCCGTAGCCAATCTGATCTCGAACGCCATAGTCTTTTATGTGCCAATATGGCGGTGAGGTCACCACAAGATCGATGCTCTCATCGGCCAACTCTGGCATACATCGACTGTCGGCGACAAAGATCTTGGCTCTGGGCCTTGCTGAGTGATTCATCATCGAAATAGTCCCAACCTCCGCAACTATTCATGCTAACCAAAATCTGGGAAAGTTTCCAGTGGAAGGCTTACCAGGAAGAGCCAGAGATCCACTGAATAATGAAGCCCATCCGACCGGTCAGCAAGGAGATACGCGCCATCACCGTATAGCCAAATGAGGCACCAAAGGCTGCCATCAAAACCCAGATACCCACTCTAGCAGTCCTGCCAAATATCCCCTTGTGCTCTTTGGAGAAATAGAAGTAAATCAAGGCACTCACAACACCACCGACGATTACTATTTGCGAGAAGATATTGCCAATGGTTGCAGCCGTGGTTGCCCCGGGCTCATAGATCGGAACCATTGTGCTATGGATCTGGCTTACGAAATCCGACTGGAGATAGCGAGTAAAGTTGGTACCTGCAGCAAAGCCAATGACGAATCCCATAGCCCAGCGTGAGAGCCAGGCGATTCGGGTGACGAGTCGAGTCAGGAGAATGAGACCCAGAACCAGTGGAATAACATATCCCCATTCGCGCTGGTTACCTACCACAGCCGGGAGCACGCCTCCCATATGAGATGGCCATAGCCTTGCAATCATGTTGGGGATAAGTGTAGTCCAGAAGCCGACACACATCCAGTAGGCAGCGGATACACCTACAAATAGGTGCTCAGCGAACTTGTAGAATGGATTATCTTTGTAGAGGAAACTGAATATCATGAGTGTCAGAAGCGAAGCTATCCATACACCAACTGCATTCGCAAGAGGACTACTCAAGATGGGCTGTGCATCAAGTATCATCTGTACTTCCTCTTCCTTCGCTTCTCGATGAGAAAGGTGATGTTACCGAGTATTATGAAGCCGACTATGACGAGATGTGCCGTAACTTGCGGCCCCATCGTTGTGCTAGCAATCCTTGATCGCATAGCATATTTAGGATAAATCTTCACCAGTGCATATTCATATTCGGCAGCACCCTGCAATCCACCCATGAAACCAACCATCTGTTTAGGATAGTATGGATAGAGCAAGGGAGCCATGACCGCTGTTGTGCCACCACCGACGGGAATATCGCCGGGATCGCCAGCAAACTGGATCCACTCTTTTGTGCCTGGGAATCCCGAGCCCAAACCAATGATCAAGTCAAAGTCACGAAGGGTGTGAATATCTTTCATCATCGGAAGGCCATCGATCGCATTGCCACTTATGTCAGTTGTATACATGGTTCGAAAGTCCGAAAGCAGGGTGTTTATAAGTCCCTGGTTCCCGGCTTTGTATCCAAGATGAATCCAGTCAACCCCATAGACCTTGTCAGGAAATTCGACCTTTATGACATCATCAATAAGCTTTTGCGACTGCCTCGGACCTGTAGCCCAGAGTGCCACGAGATAGATCCGATGACCCTTCTCGAGAGCGTGTCTTGTTACAGCATTTGCCATTGGCTGATTCTCAGGCTCGGTGCTCGGCCCATAATCAAAACTTATAAGGATCTTGGATCCAGGAGGCATACTCTCGATCTTGTCAAAGAGAGACTGAACTATGGCGCTCGTGGGGATTGCAGTCGTGTAGTGGACAATGAGCGGAATTATCACCGCCACTGCTATCAATAGAAAGACATACCTGCGATCGACAGTACCCAGGCGTTCAATTATTGTCACTTCTTGCCGATCAGCCATCCTAGCCCTTACCCTCAGTTCCAAGATAGGATCTTTCAATCCCGAGCATTAACCTCAGGGAAGTTGATACAATGCCTAAGGCTATTCCGATCATGATAGCTCTCTGACCTGCCATGTTCGGAACCGACATAATCCAGGTGCTGAGATTGGGAATATGCAAAAACTGCAACGGTTTCGGTAACCAGAAAGTCAGATAATACCCCAACGGTGTTGGTCTCAGGAGGATGACGAAGGCTGCCACCAGCAGAATGGTTGCCTCCCTCGTCTTAGCCCTGAATGCTCTGTATGAGGCAGATGCGACGAAGAAAGCCAGAAGGGAGAACATGGTTGCTTGAAGCGGCTGGAAGGCCGCATCGTAAAGATACTTGAACAGGCTTCCATCAGCCTGGTAGTCGCCCGACCAGCCACCTGGAACACCAATCTTCAGGAGCCCTGCTCCAAGCATAAGGAAGAAGCCTGAAACAGTTACAATGCTGTATTTCCAATCCCTGCGCCGATTCTGTATCTTGTAAAAGTGGACCTTGAGCAGGTTCCCGCCACCAAGAATGAAAGCAAAGACAGCTATGACGTCATAGAAAATCGAGAACTTACTATCCAATCCATAGAAAGGATCATGCGGCACAAACATCGCAATGATGAGGATTATGCCAACGAAGAAAGTGATTATCAGTGGCACAGTCCGCTTCATCTAAACCTCTTCCTCAGAAATTCATCGTGAAAAGCCGACGCAACCAGTTACTGGCCGCGACCAGCGTCTCGCTACCTGTGATATTTGCAATTGTAGCAAGACCAACGCCTGCAAGGATGAAGATCATAGCAATAGCCTTGCCAGCATCCTGCCCCTTGAGACTTCCTTGCATCTTGCGATCCTTTGAAAGATAAGCGCTCGCTGCAAAAAGCTCTTCGCCGATGAGGGTATAGTCACAGGCTGCTACGAAGAAAGGTAGCTGGGTTGGCATGGCTGTTCCCGCTACCTGAATTGCTCCGATTGAATTGCCGGTTTCTGCGAGGATGAGCGATTCGGCAAAGAAGGCTCCGAGATAGAAGCATGCGGCAGGGCGTTGCCTGACCATAATTCCATCGACAGCAGCAACGTAGCCAAATTGCTCATCGGTTATGTAGTGAACAATGTCGTCATTGTATAGATCAGGTCTTCCAGCTTCGAGATATGCTTGTCTGACGGTCTCCCGTCCAACACTCATCACGATCGAACGCGAAACTGGCACATCGAGTCTGGTCTCATAGGTTGCTGCCTTTTTGGCTATGTTTGCAAGAAGGGTCATGCCAGCAACAGTCTGGACATTATCCATATCCTGAATACCGGGGACAAAAAGGATGGGTTTTCCCATCTCGGTCGCACGTCCAACAGCCTCATCTACAGCTTCGAGTCCAGCAATTCGCCTGATGTAGAGATCTCTGCCCTTGGCTCCAAGATAAATGAAATAGGTTATGGCAAAGACCAGGATGACCGCAATTACCATGAGATTAGC
>JALGWB010000173.1 GCA_025774405.1 bacterium | reverse complement strand
TCGCCAATACCAGCCGGTATCTATCTGCCGAATGACGGAGTCTCACTGACGGGTGGCATTTACATCGTCGGAGACGCAAGTAACATGAGGCTTTCGATAGACGAATATGGTTTCCAGAACTATGAAATGACCGATCAAAATGGCGTCACCAAGCGCATCGTGCTCGACAAGGTTCATAATCAAACAAAGGTCTATACCGAATCTGATTCATCTATCTACCAGGGATTACCGCGCGGTATGATCTATTCCACCGGCGATATCACCAATCTTGGCGGACCAGTAAGGGTTGACGGAGCTCCGCCTCCCGCCCTGGATGAGGATACACAGGTCACAATCACTGCAGAGGGGGATATCATCATCGACCGCAATATCACATATGAAGCCTACGATGGCAGTGAAAGTGTCCTCGGTATCTATTCAGCAGATGGCGATGTACGTATAGCAACATCTGCTCCTGATGAGCTCATGCTTGATGCCTTCGTAATCGCGACGGGCGACGATGGCTGCTTCACAGTCGATGACTTCAGGTACCGTCCCTACAGCGGCCAGGTTCACTTAAGGGGCGGTGTGGTTCAGCGCTACTACGGTCCGTTCGGTACTTTCTCATATTGGGGAATGACAGGCTATGGAAGGGATTTCAGATATGATAGGCGAGGCATCTCGCCTCCCTATTATCCGCTCACTTCGATATTCAGGGTTGATCAGCCGATTCCCCATCCCACGTCATGGAGGGAGGTGTGATGGATAAGCAGCAGACCAGAGGCTACTTCCTTCTTACAATACTGATAGTGGTTGTGGCCCTTTTTGTCACCTCGCTCCTACGAAGTGGCAGTCAAGAAGCCAAGAACCATGTCACGCCTCAAGCCACCCCACCGCCTGCTGGTGTTGTCCAACCCGAAAAACCACAGCCTCAGGAAAGAAATACCGAGCAGGTCTGGGAAGGCGTTATGTAACAACTGCTTAAGTAGTAATAACCCCCTCCAGCATTCTTCATGGCATTTCGCGAATCATCTTGCTGACTATTGTTCGGTCATAAAGCCCGGAGGCAAGAGGCATCGTCAAACAATTGATTGGGGCGGAGCGAAATCAAATGCAGGTCTCTGACTCCAAGGTAAAGAAAAGCTAAAGTTGCATTCGTGTGGATTCGATAACTATCCCTGGAAGCGCTATTCGTGGATTTAGCGAAAGGGGGGTGCTACATGGTTCGGACAACTCTTTTTGTTGGCATTGTACTGCTTGTTGCATCTCAGATTGCTAATGCTGGGAATACAGCGACCCAAACAGTCACATTCGAGGTTCAAGCAATCAATGAAATCTCGGTGAGCGGGAATCCTGGTAATCTCATCGTGAGCACCGCAACTGCAGGATCAGAGCCAGACGTTGCAACTGATAATTCGACCTCATATTCGATTACGACCAACGAGTCCAGCAAGAAGATCACAGGTTCCATTAGTGCGGCGATGCCCGCAAACACGACTCTCCAGATAAATCTGACAGCACCAACAGGAGGGTCGAGTGCTGGAGATGTCACTCTTACAACAACAGCCGCTGATCTTGTTACCGGGATTGCCACAGTTGCTGAGAGCGGACTGACTATCACTTATAAGTTTTCCGCAACTGTCTCTGCCGGTGTGGTTACTTCGGACTCGAGAACTGTAACGCTGACATTAACGGATAGCTAGCCGGGGGGCAATCCGAAGCCAAAATAGGTCTTTAGAGAATTGGGGATCAAGGATGAGAACCACCTGCCTTGCTGTTGCAATAATTATCCTTGCGAAGGGACTTTTTGCTGCTGATATAACTGCTGTAGGCGGATGGACTGAAACCATCGGTGCCAGTGATCTTGTCTCTGGCGCCGGCAGTGACCTCCAAAGTGACTATTACAGCAGTACGAATGCGACCACCCTCGATGTTACGGCTGCCGGCAACTACAGGGTTGATGTACGTAGATCTGACACCAACTGGAGCACAAGTTTCACCCTCTATGTTAAACGCACCTCTGACGGAACTGGAAGCGGCACGATATCTGGTGGAACCAGCTACATGACTGTTTCCCTCGCCGACGCAGAGTTTTTCACGGGCAGCCTTGACCGCACAGGAATTGATCTTCAATATCACCTGACCGGGATGTCGATAAATATCCCGCCAGACACCTACTCCACAACCCTAACTTTCACAGTTGTCGATCAATAAGGAGGGAGCGAATTGAAAGCTTTGACAGTTGCCTGCCTCTTGATTCTGGGTCTTGCAGATTTTTGCGTTGGTAAGGTCATTGTTGTCGGAAGCTTGACACACGAGCGAAATCTTGACCCCGGAGATACTTTCAATGGAACCATCGTCCTGAAGAACACTGCAGACAGGGACGAAGAAGTTCGAATCTACCAGAGCGATTACCTCTTTGATGCCAGCGGGACATCTCGCTACAATGCCCCCGGGAGCAGTAGCCGCTCAAATGCAACCTGGATCTCACTCAGCAATGAATATGTTACAGTTCCAGCCCATGCCCAATTCTCGCTCTTCTATCAGGGAACTGTCCCAAACGATACGACTCTATCGGGTACATACTGGAGTATGATAATGGTCGAACCGACCACCAGCCTGAGGCATGATACCGTCGTCGATACCACCCACAACGTCAGCATCGGGATCACGACAAGAACACGCTATGGCATCCAGGTGATCACCAACATCGGCAGACAGGCAAAACCGGTTCTCAAGTTCGTCAACAAGGCTCTCGAGCAAAAGCCGACCGGCATGGTGCTCGAAGTCGATGTGGCAAACACTGGTAACCGAGTGACTCGCCCCAATGCCTGGCTTGAGATATATGACGGGGAAGCAAATCTGGTTGCCAGAGTCGAGAGTCAACCGCTGCGGATTCTACCGGATTGCTCGGTGAGACACAGGTTCAATATCAATAGTATGAACAAGGGTTCGTATCAGGCTCTGGTTGTACTCGATGATGGTGCTGATTGTGCCTATGGAGCCAGATACAACCTGGTAATCGAATGATGATCAAGGTACTGACAGCCATTGTGATGTTGGTGCCGCTCACGGCATCGTGGGCAATCGACGATTCGCCCCCTGTCACGATTAGACCATCGCCTCCGGCAAGCATTTCTGTCCGTCCGGGTAAGATCTTTACCGTGAGCTTCATCGTTAGCAATAACTCCGGCACCAGTCAATCGCTCACCGAGAGCTACGGCCTTCCGGCCAATTGGAAACCGATCCTATCGTCAGAGCCACAATTTGCCCTGGGTCCTGGCGAAGCGACAGTTAGACTGCTGACTGTGAAAGTTCCAGGCACATGTACCCCAGGAAGCTATCCACTCGCCTACGCTCTGAATTTATCTGGCAAGCGAGTTACCCTTGCGGACACAATCCTCGTCGAGGTTCCAGAGATTGCTGATCTCCGACTGAGTGTCACCCGGGCGCCAAATACCACTATTGCCGGGGAGATGAGTGATGTAACTCTCAAACTCGCCAACTACGGCAATACCGACCTTAAGGTCAGACTTGAGATTGTTACCGATGGGACCATGCGGCTTCGAAGGCCGCCAGAAGATCTCAATATCAGACCTGGGCTATCAAGCGATAGCCATCTCGTCTTTGATGCAGCGGCAGATGCACACACGAGAACCGAAAGCATCGTTCATATAACGGCAATTGCCACTACTGCCAATGGGACAGTGACAAGCGCAAGCAAGGTCATTCGTATTGAAGTTATACCCAGAGTAACCAGGCGAGTCGATCCCTATGTGAGAGTCCCCACAACCCTGAGGCTGACAGCAACAGCTGAAGAAGATAAGAGAGCGTACCAGGTCGAGCTCTCCGGCAAAGGTAACTTCACTGAGGGAGACGGCCGCATAAGATTCATGCTCAAATTCCCTGACATCGAGGATGTTGCTCGGTATACAAGTCGGGACATGATATCATTCGCCTACACGGATGGACCTTTCGCCATCCATCTTGGTGACCGTGGCTATTCACTCTCACCCTTGCTTGAAAGATACAACTATGCACGCGGGGCAGACGTCACTTACCAGAACCACAATGTGGGGATCAATGCGTTTTTCGCCCAGAGGCGATGGCTTTCACAACCTCACAAAGAAGCCGGTTTCGCGCTTGACTTCACACTCGGGAGACGCACAAGCCTCAAAACCAATTTCCTCTCGAAAAGGGACGCTTCGGCAACCGACCCATCGCGCCATTCGCTTTACAGCGTCGAGGCAAGCTTCGCTCCTTACGGCGATAGTGAAATCTCTTTTGAGATCGCAACGAGCCCTGATGGCAAGCGCATGACTGTCGCTCAGACTGCCCAAAACATAACCCTGCAGGGCAAACTTCGGACGGATGGAAATTATTCCTTTGAATGGATTCGGGCTGGACCCGAGTTCAGGGGCTATTATCAGGACGCTGAATACTTTCTTGGGACGCTGAAAGTCCCGGTGTTCAACAGACTTTCGTGGAGGACGAACTTTCGCAGCTATGCACGAAACCTCGATAATGACCCTTCCAAGAGGGACGCAATCAGGGAAAGACAGGTGTCCACGGGCATCTTATGTACCGTGCCCGGTGGCATGCGACTCAAGCTCGACTTTCAGAAATTCTCAAGATGGGACGATATGCCCGATCGCAGCCTCGACTTTTCCGAGCAGACGATAAGGATCTCCTGCGCGCACACCGCACGTGCATTCAGTCTTAGCGGATCACTTGAAAGGGGTGAGCTGGTCAACCACATCTTAAGAAGATCGAGGTCAATCGAGCGCTATTCAAGTAGTCTGATCTGGCATCCCTTGCCCGGCCAAAAATATGCGTTCTATGGGCAAACTGGCCTAACCCGTTTCTCCGCTGAGCCACGGCGTTATAGAAATATAGGCGTTTCGGCCACCTGGTATCTCACATCAGGCTTAAGCTTGCATATTCGCCTCATAAGGAAAGAGAAGATCTCAGAACCAAACAAGATTCATGGTAACCTCTCCACCAGTTTGTCCTGGACACCCAGAGAAG
>JALGWB010000172.1 GCA_025774405.1 bacterium | reverse complement strand
TCTCCCACTCATAGGCGCGGGCAGTTCCCACGATCTTCCCGATGCTGCGAAAACCGAGTTCAATCCGCTCCACACGTGCAATCTGAATCTTCTGGACAGCCTCGACGGGAAAAGGACTGTGAAAGTGAAGACCAGGTGGGATGCCGCTCTTCTGAAGGCTTCCAAATCGATATATGAGTCCCTCTTCTCCCTCATGGATTATGTAGAAACCTGAACTAAGCCAGATCGCTATTATCAGGCAAGCAACTACATAGATGTACCGCCTGCTGGTAGAAAGCCAGATCAGAGCACGGCTCAGGTTGCTAACCAAACGTCCGGCTCTGGTATCCGTCCGTCCACGCTCAAAAAGAAACCACAACAGATAGTCACTGAGCGACGTCCCGGCAGTTATCGCCTTTATTGATGCAACAGCTATCTCAACGCCGGTAATCGCAATCAGAATAGAGACCAGAGCTGCTGCTGCCCGGTCGAGGTCAATTCCCATCGTAACACCGAAGAGCCCGATGATGACAGCAACAGTTGAATAGACATCCATCTTTGAGTGATAACCGTCTGCAACCAGGCTCGGTGAGTCTTTGGCTCTCCCCACTCTTATCTTCATGACGGCGATTAGATAGGAGACGACAGCACACACGCAGGCACCGAGAATCACCCAGCTAACATTCCTCAACTGTTGAGCGGATGGCTGCAGGGCATCACTGAAGATACGCCAGCCGGTGTAAATGATGAATGCGCCGACACCGAGAGCCACGACATGCTCGAGACCACGCCAGTTTACAAGGTGCTTGCCCTCCCCAGATGTTCTGACCTTCAATCCGCCCAATACAAGCAAAGAGACAGCGAGGTCTGAAAGCGAATGCCAGGCATCAGCGTCAATTGCAGCACTGCCTGAGACCCTTGAGAGAACGAACTTGAGAGTGATGAGAAAGATGTTGACCGCGATTGAAAGGAGAGCTGCCTTAATTCTTAGATCCACGATTTCAAAGACTCCCACCAGCCGAACATGCTGGTTCACCACTCCAAATGCCCACTGGCAATTCAGGCGATTTGGCAGGGTTGAGCATACATCCGCACCTACCTTTTGTCAACTACACGAGTATTAAAAACACGTGGCTGCCGTTAGTTCCTCAGCCGAGATCAGAACAAAGGGAATTCCCCAGGCAACTGTGCTTAGCCTTAGGAAGCCTCCGGCATCTGCTTCCCGGCGGAATTCTCAACCTGTTCTACAGTTATCGCAGCACCTGGACACTCATCCACACAATCCAGACAACCTGTACACTTACCGCTGATGGGCTCTGGATACGCCATCCCTGATGACTGGTTGATTGCTCTCTCAGGGCAGATATCGCTACATATGCCACAGCCCGTACATTGCCTCTTGTTTAGAATCCATCGCCAGCTCATGCCCTATCCTCAGCTACTCTTCGAACCTCACGGATCGCAGACCAGAATCCCCAGGCAAAGACGGCAAGCAGGATGGGAAAGCAAACGAGGAAGGTCGTCTGCGAGAGCCCCAGATTCGAACTGGATCGAAGCTGGGTCTTGAGGAAAATCCAGAAGGGGCTTGGGTGCTCACTCAGATAGCTTGAACTGGGAGCTTCCATCACCAGGGAGAATCCCACGACATTGATGATATTTGCCGCAAACATCAACCAGACTGAACGCAAGAAATTCGGACTCGAAGCATTATGTCCGTTGTGGAATAGCCGCAGCACCAGGGCGATGGCAAAAAGAATCGTGGCAATCGGTACAAAGGGAATCGCTATCTTTATATCCGCCATTATATCAGGGTTCAATACGAGGTAACCTATAATGACGACAACCGCTAGAGCGACATCGGCAAGCAGTATTGTTCCAACATCCCACATTTCAATGGAGACCCTCAAAGTCAGTTTGTTTCTCAACGATGAGAAATATCTCCTGATGATGGTCAGGCCCAAAGCTACGATTCCAAGAATAATTGAAGAATCGAGTATGGTTTGGAGACTCCAGATCTCAAGTGCTTTTGCGATCCCACCTTCAGTCATAGCGACCCCCTTTCCCTTGCATCCAGCAAAAAAGGCAAAACCCGGATGATGTTAATAATCGGATTGGTGAGTGGTCAAGCTATGCCTTCAATGAAGACCGATCCACCACATGCTCAGTAGCGGCGGTAGAGTGCTCGTAGTCCCCGCTCCGTATAAACTTCAGGATGGGCCTTTATGCTAATGCGGAAGTAATACTGCCACTCACTACCTGAGTAGCGGCGCACAAACTGGGCTTCCCAGCAGTGAAGATCTCTGTATATTGAATACTCCTGATATGCTGTTTGACGATTGGCGAGATCGAATCTGCCGCTATACTCAATTCTCCAGTTGGTTGAAAGATTGAATCCTGCTGTAAGATCAAGCCAATAGCTGTCCCTACCACTATCATAGGCCCTGGTGTATCTAAAGATCGCACCGACATGCCAGGGCTTCTCGGTAGGTGGTGAGACGTCCGAGCCGCCAACACCCTCTTCAGGTACAACTTCAGGTGGCTTGGTTTCTGGCTTTGAGAAGCCCGGTGGCAAGGGTCCGGCACCAGAATAGGAGAAGTTGACAGTGGCATTGAGCGATTCAAAAGACAGATCCACCGGATCATTGGTAAAAGTAACATCGAGCGTGGCATGACCTGAAGGATAGATTCGAAGGTGATTGCTAATTGTAGAAAAGGGTGTTTTCAAACCCTTATCTTTGTAGAGCAAGTCGTAGGACGTTGAAGTTTCAAGGCTCAAGAGATTATCGATCTTCCTCACCTGCGAATCATGCTGAACCTTGGCTTGCAGTCGGTTGGTCAAACTGAGGTTTACTATGCTTGCCTTACTGACTTCACCTGATATGCCCGGAAGATTGAAGAATCGACCGCGATACCTTGAGAAGTCAGGTCGATGGGTGAATGAAATCCTGGGGGTTATCACATGTCGCAGAGCCCGAAGTGGTCCAAGCCGCGGGAAGTAGGTCCGATATATGGATGCAGTCGTTGAGAATCCTCCCCAGTACATGAAGCGTGTTGGTAAGCGATTACCCTGCCTGTCATCATCATAGATGGTGAAAGACATCGCAAGCGATGGATCAAAGTTCAACCAGCCAAATGGGAGAAACTTGGCTATGAAATCGATTCGATCGGAAAGAGCTGTGTTGACTACTTTTCCACCCGTGCACCCACTGCACCATTCACTCAGATCCTTGCGTACTGAAGAAACAACCATTGAACTTCTAAGATTCTGAGATCGCCCGCCAAACCTCAGATCGGAATCTATCTTGACATTCACCCTTGCTTGCTGCTGTCCCTTCCGAGTTGAGGTAGTCTTAGCCAGCGTGTTCGATCCACTGGTTGAAGCCGTCAGATATGTGCCTCTATGCCAGCCCGCATCTGAGGGTTCGATGAGCGTTACCTTGCTCAGCAGCAAACTGAAACGTGGCAATGCCTGGGTTACCTGATCGGTATCAAGGTTCTCCCTTCTCTCGGCAGCAACTGTGAAGCTACCACCACGCCAGCGGCTTGAGTAGGATACGTCCGATTCAAGCGTCCGCCTGAGCTGTTCTTCGAGAATATCGCTTGTCTCCCTTCGATAGGTCTTATCACTGACAAAATCAGCATGAACAATCAGCCTACCTCCATCACCTATCTCCTGAGTATGGCTACCACCCACATCCCAGCGAGAGGCGCCAGTGTTTATGTCTTTGAGATATGAACCCTTGAAGGAACCGGTTAGGAGATAACGGACTTTGTAGCGGGCTTCAGCATGGGCTATCCAGCGAGACCTTTCATAGTAGTCAGCCCAGAGGGTCAGATCAAAATAGTCATTGGGAGCCCAATAATAGCCAGCATTGCGAACGAAACGCCCTCGATCTTCATCGAAGCCAAATTCAATCCTCGGTATGAGAATTCCGGAATGCCGGCCTTTGCGTATCGGAAAGATAAAGAAAGGCAGAGCAAGAATGGGAACACCCCGTATTCTCAAAACAAGAGGCCTGGTAATCACCTTGTCATTCACATACATCTTCATCTTGGAACTGCTAAAAGTATAATGGGGATCTGCCAGATTGCAGCTGGTATAGGTGCCACCTTCAACGTTTAGCGTTCGCTCGCCCGTTTTCCTGATAAGGCTACCGACATATAGACCTCGATCATATGCTGTGCGTCCGGCGACTATTGCACCTCTCTTGGTCTGAAGATTATAACTCAGAGCAACGCCTGTGATTTTGTCTTCTCCTTCCCACAGCACTGGATTCCGTGGTGCATAGAGATCGTTGGTGCTCGAATTGTATTGAATGAGGTCGGAAAGCAACTTCATCCTGCCATATTCAACCTTGGCACCCCCCTTAAGATTCATGAGTGAGCCTGGCACATCGTAGTGGAGGCTATCGGAGCTGTAGCGGACGACCTCAAGTTTGCCTGATTCGCCGCCACCTCCAACCGCTGCTGTGCGAGCCTTACCACCTTCGAAATCGATCACTATGCTGGCACCATTGACCTCGTTGCGTGTCCCGGCTGCTGTTTCTCCGAAAACAGCACTTGCCTCTCCCACAACCTCAACTCGCTGAAGTTGCCCGTCACTGAATGAAAGATTGATCTCGTCTCCTTTAAGATCGGTACGAGTCTCATGTGGAGGGTGATAAATACTCTTGGCATTGCCGGAGACCATCACTCGGGAGATCTGGTCATCACTTGTAAAGACGGTTATGGTCTCTCCTGAAAGCGAGCTTTTGCCATCAACAATTACAGGGTTCTCGATAAGCACAGTACGATTCTCGTTGTCGAGGAAGATTGCCCGCTGGCAAGTTGCAATAGCTGTATCGCGAATGATCTCGACATCCCCAACAGCGACAGCCTTGCTTTCATCTGCAAAGATCTCCATTGAATCAGCTGCTATCGAAGTGGCTGTCTTCCTGTCACTGCGCTCTATCTCAAGCCAGGGTTCACCTCTCGCTATACCGTATCCGGTCTGGCGGTTATATCTGACAGCTTCAGCCCTCAAGACAGCTCCACGATTTGTCTCTTTCATTACAATACCACCTGAAGCATCGATGATCCCTGCACGTCGATCATACCGCGCGCTGTCGGCGAATATCTGCCTGCTCCCCTCACTGTAAAGGACGTGCCCCCTCATCGTTATGACATCATTGGAAAGATCGTATCTTCCCCAGTCGGCAGAGAGGGTAATACTATCCTCGCTGGCATCGATCCCTTCCGGAAAGGAAGCCACGCGTCTCAGGCGCTCGTATCTTGCCCTCTGGGCTTTGAGCTCAACCTTCCCCTGCTCTATAACTACGTGGCCGAGCAGCTCGATGACTTCACTCGTCTTGTCATAATAGCCTGTATCAGCAGTGGCGATGGTCGTCTCGTGGACAATCCTGACATTACCTTCGAGTAAAATCAGCTCAGTTTCTGCTGTACGCTGCCCGGTTAGTCGGCCGGCAGAGATGTCAAAGATTTCCTGAGCAAGACCCGTGCAGGGCAGTAATGCCAGACCAATAAGCAATTTTGCAAAGGTCTTCATCGTGAAATCGAAAAGTTGATCAAGGCCAGGCTTCCTGAGGAAGGCGCTGCTATCCAGACTAAATCTCAAACGATTGTCTTCTCGTTCGAAGGATCAAAAAAGTGAACCCTCTTCATATCTATAAGTAACTCGACTTCGCTATCAGGCTTTATCTCTCTACGAGTTATGAGACGCGCAACCAGCGGCGACTTACCTGTGGTTACATATACTATGGTCTCGTTCCCCATCGGCTCAACAACCTCGACCTTTGCCTTGAACGGGGCCCTGTCGGAAGCAGGCTCGCTGGTTTTCTCTTCAACTATTTCAGGTCTCACACCAAGAATGACATCTTTACCCTCGAAAACCTCAAGGTGGGATGCGACCTCTTGGGGCACCCTGGCCTTGAAGGTTCCCTCGTCAAAATAAAGATCGCCGTCTCGCACAAGCCTACCTTCAATGAAGTTCATAGCAGGGCTACCGATAAAGCCCGCAACGAATTTGTTGACAGGTGAGTCATAAAGCGTCATTGGGTCGGCAACCTGCTGGATAGTGCCATCCTTCAAGACAACGATCCGATCGCCCATAGTCATGGCTTCTATCTGATCATGGGTGACATAGATGATAGTTGCCTGAAGGCGACCATGAAGCTTCGAGATCTCAGCACGCATCTGGACCCTCAGTTTCGCATCGAGATTGGACAACGGTTCATCGAAAAGGAAAACCTTGGGTTTGCGAACTATCGCTCTGCCAACGGCTACTCGCTGCCGCTGGCCACCGGAAAGTGCCTTGGGCTTCCTGTCAAGAAGATCTTCAATCCCGAGGATGCGAGCTGCTTCATGGACTCGCTCTCTTATCTGCTCCTTGGGAAACTTACGAAGTTTGAGCCCGAAAGCCATGTTGTCAAACACAGTCATATGAGGGTAGAGGGCGTAATTCTGGAAGACCATCGCAATGTCACGATCCTTGGGAGGTACATCATTCACCAGGACACCATCGATGTAGATCTCGCCCTCGGTTACCTCCTCAAGACCGGCAATCACTCTAAGGAATGTGGATTTGCCGCAACCTGAAGGACCAACAATGACAAGAAACTCGCGGTCAGCAACTTCGATGGTCGCATCCTTTACAGCAACAACCCCGCCTGGGAAGATTTTGGTCACATTCTTGAGTACAACCTCAGCCATACTACCCCCCGAGCAAAGTGAGTATAGAAACCGATAAAGGGTATGTCAAGTCGTTATTGGCAAAGGTTTAAGCGCGCTGGCTGATACTTAAGGGCTTCCATTATTTCGCCGAGAAGATAGAGTGACCCACAGACAAGAACCTTACCATCTCGTCCGCTGATTTGAAGAGCCCTGGTGATGGCATCCATGCTGTTGCTATATGTATATCTTCGCACACCCAGAGATCGCGCCGTTGCGGTCAGTTTCACCAATGGTAGCGCTCGCGGTGAGGCCGGCTTGGTGAAGACAAAGACCTTACCCAACTTGGCAAGCATCGTGACCATCTCCTCGTAGCGCTTGTCACGCAGAACACCGAAGACAATCACATCAGGCCTAAAATTGAAAGCCCGCAGGGAAACAACAAGACTCCTCACTCCGGAGACATTATGGGCTGCATCACAGACGATCAGTGGTCGCTGCCTCAATACCTGCAGTCTGCCCGGCCATGCTGCTCTGAGCAATCCCTCTGCAATTGCCCTATCACTGACAGCTAATCCGCCTTCCCGAAGAACCTCACCAACAAGAACAGCCAGGGCAGCATTGGCAACCTGATGTAAACCAGCAATGCGGATCTTGAAAGATCTCCTGATCTGGAGTCCCTGGTATTCAAACCATGAACCATTGAGATCAGCGGAGAGTATTCTATACCTTGCATCCCGTCCCAGCAGATAGAGCTTTGCCCTCCTTCGCCTGGCAATCTGTGCGATGGAAGCCAGAGCAGGCCTGCGAGTGATTCCGCAGACAACCGGAATGCCCTTCTTGATCGTACCAGCCTTCTCTCGTGCTATCCTGGCAAGCGTCTTACCAAGGTAGAGAGTGTGATCATAGTCAATCGAGGTAATGCAGGTTACGAGGGGTTCAAGTACATTAGTCGAATCCAGCCTGCCTCCCATGCCAACCTCAACAACAGCAATGTCAACTGAACGACGCCGAAAGTATTCAAATGCCAGCGCAGTTGTTGCTTCAAAATAGGTCACATTCGTCTTGATGATCATCGGTTTGAGCTCAGTCACAAGGCTGGCAAGTTCCGATCGACCGATAGCCTCACCATCTATGCGAAACCTTTCACGATAGGATACCAGGTGCGGTGAAGTGAAAAGCCCTGTCACCAAACCCTCCTGGCAAAGTATGGAATGCAGAAAGCAGGCAACTGAACCTTTCCCGTTGGTACCCGCTATGTGAATGCTTTCAAAGGCCCTCTCGGGATTTCCAAGCCTCTCAAGCAGATCCAGCGTCCTGTCAAGCCCAAGCTTTATGCCGGACTTGGCAAGTCCGTATAAGAACTCAAGGCTGGCTCGATAGGAAAGACGTCTCATTTGGTCGGGAGCTGCTTGTCCTCACCCGGATGTCTGTTCGCTCTTACCTCGATTGAGGGCGGGGTCTTAAGCACAGCTGGCTTGCGAACCTCCTGGACCTGTCGCTTCTCCTCACTGAAGAAATCGAAAATCTCGACAAGGGTCTTCTTAATCTCAGGTCTCGGAACGACCATATCCAGCATACCGTGATCGAGCAAGAACTCGGATCGTTGAAAACCAGGTGGAAGCTCCTGATTTATTGTCTGTTCTATGACCCTGGGACCAGCAAAACCTATAAGCGCACCTGGCTCTCCAATTATGATATCGCCCAGCATGGCGAAGCTGGCAGTGACACCACCAGTTGTTGGATGGGTGAGTATTGAGACATAGAGACCGCCACTTTCAGCAAACCTTGCAAGCCAGGCACTTGTTTTGGCCATCTGCATCAATGAGAGAATTCCCTCCTGCATTCGTGCCCCCCCAGAACTGGAAACAAGCACAAGGAAGCATTTCTCATCAAGAGCCTTCCTTGTAGCTCTGGCAACCTTTTCACCAACAACTGAAGCCATGCTTCCCCCAAGAAACTTGAAATCGAGTGCACCAACTACAGAGGGATGCCCTCCGATCTGTCCCTTACCTGTAACGATGGCCTCGGTGAGTCCTGTCTTCTTGATTGCAATCTTCAAGCGGTCGGTATAACGTTTTGAATCCTTGAAACTCAGTGGATCGCCCGAAGCAAGACAAGCATCCATCTCCTCAAAGGTACCATCATCAACGAGCATGTTGATGTAGTCCCTGCCCGAGATCATGAAGTGATGTCCACACTTGATACATGTCCAGTAGTTCCGCTGGATCACCCTTTCATAGACGATCTCACCACACCCATCACACTTCCGCCAGAGTCCATCGGGCATTTCACGCTTGATGCTCCGTTTCAATCCACTCTCAATTCTCTTGAACCAGCTCATCAATCAACCTCACATCGCATCAATAAGACCAACAATCAAGACCTTCAGATTGCCGACACCCTTCCGCGCGAGCTCAATGACCTCCTCATGCCCTCCACCATGCCACGCAGCCACGTTGGTAATCAAGGAAATTCCGACAACCGGTAAGCCGAGCAGAGCGCACATCGTAACCTCAGGTATAGTTGACATTGTAACAGCATGACCACCTGCTTTGCGAGCCAGTTCAACCTCAGAGGGTGTTTCATATGTTGGCCCAATCGAACCAACCAGCACACCCCTGGTGATACCCAAATTGCTTGTAAGCGCAACACGCTCTGCGATAGCAAGGAGCTTCCTAGAATAATAGGCCTTCCTTACAGTTCGGGCGCCGAAGCCGCGAACAACATTGCCCATCAAATCGATGTGATCCTCGATAAGCATAAGGTCACCAGGCTTAAGGTTCTGACTGATTGATCCAGCCGCATTGGTTACTATCATTCTTCTGACGCCGAGCCTGTACATC
>JALGWB010000171.1 GCA_025774405.1 bacterium | reverse complement strand
ATGGTCTCGAAATCGCTGATCCAGAAGCAACCTTCTTCACTTTCGATTGCAATCCGACTGGATCGGATCAGAGATATGCAGCCAACCAGCAAAAGATTCGCCTCTTTGCAGCCAGCCGGGGTATAAAGGTCTATGACATAACCGAAGGCATCGGCACCCATATTGCAATAGACGAGGGATTGATCGGACCAGGTTCGACCTTTGTCTCAACAGACTCCCATGCCAACATTGTGGGTGCAATCGGGGCCTTTGGTCAGGGTATGGGTGACCAGGACATAGCCTATGCCTTTTCCACCGGTACTGTCTGGTTCAAGGTCCCTCCCACCAAACGCATCCTTATCGTTGGCAAGAGACCCCCCTGGATCACAGCCAAGGATATTACCCTTGCTCTGGTCGGTGAGCTCGGTGCCAGCGGACTGCTGGGTTATGCTGCCGAGGTCTATGGCAATGTTGCGGACGAAATGAATCTCTCTGACCGCATAACCCTGGCATCCATGGCAACTGAGATGGGGGCTATTACCATCCTTTTTCCACCCAGTGACCGCGTGCTTGACGAACTTACCTCGTTAACTGGAAAGCGTTTTCAGCCGATCAGGGCTGATGAGAGTGCAACTTACGATGCCGAAATTGTCCTTGATGTGACTAATCTCACTCCCCAGATCTCGCTGCCTGGCAACCCTGCGAATGTCGAGCCAATTGACGCGGTGATCGGAACCAAGATTCACTCTGCTTTCATAGGTTCATGCACTAATGGAAGATACAATGACATGGTTGAAGCAGCTCAGATTCTCAAAACTGCAAAGATAGCGGATGGGCTTGTTCTAAAAATAGTACCTTCAACCAATCGCATCTGGCAGAAGTGCCTTGAAGACGGCATTATCAAGATTTTCAAAGACGCCGGTGCCCTCGTTGGTAATCCTGGTTGTGCGGGCTGCGCTGCAGGTCAGATTGGTCAGAACGGACCCGGCGAGATAACGATAAGCACTGGCAATCGGAACTTCCCAGGAAAGCAGGGACAGGGGAAGGTGTATCTTGCCTCACCGAGGGTTGTCGCTGCGTCCGCTGTAAGGGGCTATATCACCTCACCCGAAAAAATGGATTTGCCTGTTGAGATAAGGCTACCGGAGGAATTCGTTTTCGAGGCAACTTCCAGGCAGGCCGAGCCACCTGAGCAGGCGCCAACCAGGGTCAGCGGGCGGGTCTGGATCATAGGTATAGATAACATCGATACCGATATGATCTATCACAACAAGCATCTGGCAGTCACTGATTTCAAAGAAATGGGCAAGTACTGCTTTGGGAATCTGAAGGGTTGGGAGGATTTTCCTCAAAAGGCTAAACCCGGTGACATTGTGGTTGCAGGTAGCAACTTTGGCTGCGGCTCGTCACGCCAGCATGCTGTTGATTGTTTTAGAAGCTTAGGTATTCAGGCAATCATTGCCAGGTCCTTTGGCGCAATCTATGAGCGCAATGCTATCAATGCAGGTCTGCCTGTTCTCGAGGGCAACCTCGATAACCTGAATCTTAAGAATGGGGACATGATAGTGGTCGATTTTGTCTCTGGAGAGGTCACCAAAGAAGCGACGGGTGAAAAAGTGAAGATAAAACCCTTCTCCAAGGTGCAGCTTGATATCTATCGACGTGGTGGGCTTCTTGTCAGGACAGGGAGGAAATGATGGGACAGACCTTTGCTCAGAAGGTACTTGCAAACAAGAGCGGACAGGAAACCGTTGAGATTGGCGAAATCGTGACCGTAAGACCTGATCACCTTCTGACCCATGACAATACTGCTGCAATCATCGCCAAGATCGAGGATGAGTTGACAACATATGGAATAGCCGATAGGGAATTACCTGTGATTGTAATTGATCATGTCGTGCCAGCGAGTAATGAGAAGACGGCGAGTAATCACAAGCGCATCCGTGAGTTCGTTAAGCAGCACGGAATCGTCAACTTCTACGATGCAGGCGAAGGTATCTGCCATCAGGTTGTTGTTGCGAAAGGACATGCCCTCCCAGGGATGCTGATTGTCGGCAGCGATTCTCACACCTGCACTTACGGTGCTGTTGGAGCTTTTGCGACTGGCATAGATCGAACCGAAGCTGCTTCGATAATGCTCACCGGCGAAACCTGGCTCAAAGTGCCCCATTCAATCAAGATCTCGCTAAGAGGCCATCTCACTCCGCCAGTTTCCGCCAAGGACCTCATCCTTCAAATCATAGGTGACGTAGGAGCCAGCGGCGCGAATTATCTCTCGGTCGAGTTCCACGGCGATGTGGCCAATCTTTCGATTGAAGACCGCCTGACTATTGCCAATATGGGTGTTGAGATGGGAGCCAAGAATACGGTCTTCCCGGTTGATGATGTCACTCGATCATTCCTTTCAAGGATGGTCAAAAAGGACTGGCAGTCGATCTGGGCTGATGAAGATGCTCCATATCTTAAGAGCCTCGACTACGACCTGAGCAGGATTGAGCCGGTGGTTGCCCTGCCACATCGGGTCGACAATGTTGTGCGCATCAGTGAGGTTGAACGTACACCAATTGACCAGTTCCTGATAGGCACCTGCACCAATGGGCGCCTATCCGATCTCCAGGTTGCGGCAAACGTGCTAAAGGGTAAGCATGTCAATAAGTGGAGCAGGTTACTGGTTCTTCCAGCAAGCAGGGATATCATGCTGGCCGCTGCTGCTGACGGCACGCTCGAGACACTGATCGAGGCTGGTGCGACAATTCTCCCGCCAGGATGCGGTCCTTGTCTTGGAGCCCACCAGGGCGTACTGGCCCCGGGAGAAAGGTGCCTGAGTACTGCCAACCGCAATTTCAAAGGACGTATGGGCTGCCGTGATGCTGAGATCTATCTGGCAAGCCCTGCCACCGTTGCCGCCAGTGCGATCAGCGGAGTAATAACTGATCCAAGACAAGTGATGGAGTAACAGCTCGAGGAGGAAACATGAGAGTCTGGAAATATGGTGACGATGTCAATACCGATATGCTCTTTCCGGGCAAATACACCTACACATGTAGCACGCCAGATGAGATAATTCCTCACCTGCTTGAGGATCTTGACCCTGAGTTTGCAACGAAAGCGAGACCGGGTGACGTGATAATGGCTGGTGAGAATTTCGGATGCGGCAGTTCTCGGGAGCAGCCAACAGTTGGACTGAAGGCAATCGGTATCGAGGCTGTAATTGCAAAAAGCTTTGCACGTATCTTTTACCGTTCGGCTATCAACCAGGGACTGATTCTCATTGAGTGTCCCCGGGCTGTCGATGCCTATCGCGAAGGTGATACGGTAGAGGTAGATCCAGAGAGAGGCATTATCACAGTGGGATCGCAGGAATTCAAGTTCCCGAAGTTGCCGCCTGAGATACTGGCCATAAGAGATGCAGGTGGGCTCCTCGAACGCGTGAGAGCAAGACTCAAAGAAAGGGGGCGCATCGATGGCAAGAGCTGAAGCAGGCAGGCGTGGCGCCGATGTTAGATCAGATTGCTGGATCTCAGTTGAAATCACGAACCGCAGTCTTGCCATTGAAATCAAATCAAAGGTTACAACCCTCTATGAAGACTCAATAAGGGAACTGGTAACCGACGGACTTAAGAAGATGGGTATCGCCCATGCCAGAGTTGAGATCGAGGATCAGGGTGCTCTGCCATTTGTTATCATGGCAAGACTCGAAACTGCTGTGGCAAGGTTGAGCCCCGATCTCGCAAAACCTTTGTTGCCAGAGATGCTGCCTGAGTGTACCTATCCAACAACACGTGACCGAATGCGCCGTTCGAGGCTCTATCTCCCCGGCAATGAACCCAAGTTCATGCTGAATGCTGGCATCCACGAGCCCGATGGCATCATTCTCGATCTTGAGGATAGTGTCCATCCTGACGAGAAGGATGCCGCGAGAATTCTGGTTCGCAATGCCCTGCGTCAGGTGGACTTTATGGGTGCCGAGAGGATGGTTCGCATCAATCAAGGTGAGCTGGGTTCAATTGACCTTGAGTATGTCATCCCCCACAACGTTCATGTTGTCCTGATTCCCAAGTGCGAGGACGCCGAACAGGTAAGAGAGGTTGATAGGAAAATTCGCGCAATTCAGAGCGGAAGCGGCATAGATCAAGTCTGCTATCTCATGCCAATCATTGAATCAGCGAGGGGAGTGATCAAGGCATTTGAAATTGCATCAGCCTCACCCAACGTCGTTGCTCTCACAATAGGTCTTGAGGACTACACGGCAGATATCGGAACAAGGCGAACGAAGGAGGGGCGGGAAAGTTTCTGGGCAAGATCACAGGTGGTCAATGCAGCTCGCGCAGCCAGGGTTCAACCGATCGACACCGTCTTCTCTGATGTAAGGGATATGGAGGGGTTGAGGCAAAGTGTCCTCGAGGCGAAATCACTCGGCTTTGAAGGCAAGGGTTGCATCCATCCAAGACAGATACGCGTGATCCATGAGGCATTTGCTCCAAGCGATGCTGAGGTTGAAAAGGCCAAACGTATCGTGCTGGCCTTTGAAGAAGCCCAAGCCAAGGGGCTCGGTGTTGTAGCACTCGGTAATAAGATGATCGATCCGCCTGTCGTTAAGAGAGCACTTCACACCGTTGAACTTGCAATTGCTGCGGGTAAGCTACCCGAAAATTGGAGGGAACAGCATGAAGGATGAACTTGTTCGGAATGCTGCAGGTAGACTTGTTCCAACCATCGTCAATGGTAAGCCTCAGGTAGCTTTCGCAGGTGTCGGCAAGTACAGGCCCAAGGGGAGAAAAGCAGCACCTCCGATCTCATCGTGTGTTGATTATCCAGCTGATGGCAACAAGCTGGTTAAAGATCTAAGAACCGCCTTCGAGATGGCAGGTCTTAAGGACGGCATGACAATCTCAACCCACCATCATTTGAGAAATGGTGACTTCGTTGCCAACATGGTCTTCGATACCGCTGCTGAGATGGGCATCAAGGATCTGATGTGGTTTCCAAGTGCATCATTTCCATGCCACGCCCATAACATCAAACATCTCGAGAGTGGTGTGATTCATCACATTGAAGGTAGCATGAATGGGCCTCTCGGCGTGCGTGGGATGGGAGTCCTGAGATCACACGGAGGACGCTATCAGGCTGTACAGGACGGCGAAGTCCATATCGACATCGCTGTGATAGCTGCCCCGGCTGCCGATCCCTTTGGCAATGCCAACGGTCTGGTCGGTCCATCAGCATGCGGTCTACTTGGATTTGCTCTTGCTGACTCCCAATATGCCGATAAGGTGATAATTGTCACAGACAATCTTGTCCCATTCCCATGCATACCATGGCAGATACATGGCAACTATGTCGATTATGTAGTTGTGGTTGACCGTATAGGGGATGCTGCCAAAATAGTCTCCGGCACAACCGAGATAACACGGAGCCCCGATAGACTCCTCATTGCGGAGCTAGCAGCAAGGTTCGTCAGAGAAGCTGGTATCATGAGGGATGGCTTCTCGTTTCAGGGAGGGGCAGGTGGTACAGCCCTTGCTTTTGCGATCTTTCTGAAAGACATGATGAAAGAGGCAGGCGTAAAAGCCCGATTTGTGAGAGCGGGGAGCACCCGCTACACGGTTGAGATGCTCGAGGAAGGACTGACTGACTACATCCTCGATGGTCAGACCTTTGATCTTGAAGGGGTACGATCAATGCGCGAGAACCCAAACCACGTCTGGACAAGTCCATTCACGAGCTACAACTACCATGGTAAGGGTAACTTCGCCAGTATGGTGGATGTGGTCGTCCTGGGAGCAACTGAGGTCGATGTGAATTTCAATGCAAATGTTGTTACTCACTCAGATGGCTTACTATTACATGGTATCGGTGGATGGCAGAACTGTCTCTTTGCCAAATGCACAATTCTGCCGATTCCATCTTTCCGAGACCGCATTCCCGTGATCGTAGATGAGGTCACAACGCTTTGCGGGCCAGGTGAGTTGATCGATGTAGTCGTGACGGAGCGTGGCATCGCCATAAATCCTCGCAGGAAAGATCTGATCGATGCACTCAAGGATTCACGTTTACCGATACGCCCAATCGAAGATATCAAAAGCGAAGTTGAAAGAATTTGCGGCGGCAAGCCCGCAAAGCCCGAATTCGAGGATCGCATTGTTGCAGCGATCAAGTGGGTCGACGGTACGGTGATTGACTGTGTACGACAGATCGCCGAATGAAGCAATCTTTGCAGACGACCCCAGAATCCGCACAGCCACAACCAATCTTATTCATCTTGAGTTCGACGGTGCAAGAATCCTGCCTGATAGCTCCCCCACTGAGACGGTGAGTCTCCGCTCACCTGCCGAACTTGCCTGCCAGCGTGTACCATCAAGCATGTCAAGATAACACTCACTGCTACTTCCAAGAGGGATATCAACCTGCGCTGGCTTATCCCCAGCATTGAGTACTATGATCATCTCCTCATTGCCGAGATATCTTCGATACACATAGATCATGCCCTTCGCAACCAATCTCTCAAAGTTTCCAGTCAGGCATGGTTGCCCCTTCCTCAGCCGGATAAGCTTCTTGACATAGTCGTGAAGCTGGACTCGTTCGGATTCCCCCACCCAAAGCCAGTAGAAAGGCTGACGACAATCGGGATCACCACCTCCTGTCATGCCGATCTCATCTCCATAATAGATTGTTGGCGCGCCCACATAGGTGAGGCTGAAGAGCATTGCAAGTTTCAACCTCCGAATGTCACCACCTGCTGCTGTCAGGAAACGCTCGGTGTCATGACTGCTGAGGAGATTCATCATTGCCCTTACACCTTCATCCGGATAGATGATCCTCCCGCGAGAGAGTATGCGATCGAACTCTCGAGCGTCGATTGCAGCCCGGCCAATGAAATCCAGGACTGGCTCACGGAAGAAGCGATAGTTCATGACAGCATCGAAATACTTTCTCCCCACCCACAGAGAAGATGACCCCCAC
>JALGWB010000170.1 GCA_025774405.1 bacterium | reverse complement strand
GAGGTTACCAATGGGCATAAAGTGTCCTCTGGGAGAAGTCTGTATTTTTACCAGCCACTTAAGGCTCGTCAAGGCACTCTCGATCATCTCGTCATGCTTTAGCCTGCGACCAGCAAGTAGCATGGCGTGTGGGATCTTGCCGTTGGCATAAGTCAGGATGTCCTCCAACCAGGGCCAATCCCTGTCCGCACTGGCATGATGCATTCTCAGGAGGCGTTCAGCGAGGCGCTCAAGCACTCGTCTAACCTCACTGTCTCCAGGAAAACGATGAAGGTAAGCGTCAATGCCGACAACTGCAAAGGCACAGGAACGTGGTGCACGAAATTCAAGAACCTTGGGCAGTGCTTTCTTGAACAGAATCAGACTGGCACCGAGGATGTTATCGTCATCTGAAAGCTCTACAGTCTTGCCCAGTCCCCAGATTGCACGCCCATGTGAGTCATCCGAACCTTTCTCCTCAAGCCATCTGCGATCATAGCTCATGAAGTTGCGGAAGCATCCACTTGCCTGGTTGAAGGCATGGTTGAGAAAGGCAAGATATATGCAAGCAAGATTTCTCAGATTCTCGGCTTCAGGCAGGACATCCTTAGCCAGCATTGTAACAATAAGAGCGCGGGCGTTGTCATCGGTGCAATAACCATGATAGCGATTGGGCACAATGTAGTTTGCGTGCTGCAGAATTCCAACATTGTCGGTTAGCCTGACCAGATGGTCGAGTCTAACCTGTGGCATCTCCTGCCTGCTCTCATCAAGTGTTGGTGCCAGGAAGCAAACATGGGGACGTCGCTCCCTCTCGAGGATAACAGTCGCGAAGATCTCCAGGTACTGACGTGCAACTTCTTTCCAGAGCATACTCCTGCAGTATGTGTATGCCCGCTTGCGAACTGCGTGACGTTCGACCTCGTTTGAGAGCAGATCCATGACCTCATTGGCAAGTGCTTCCGGATCCCGAAATGGAACTATGCGCCCTCTCCCCTCATCAAGCATCTCCTCAGCATACCAGTATGGTGTGGACACAACCGCCTTGCCCGTGCCAAGAGCATAGCTCAGTGTGCCGGAGACGATTTGCTCCTCCTTCAGGTAAGGTGTCACATAGATGTCAGCTGCCCCGAGGAATTCACATAGTTCTTTGATGTCAACAAATCGGTTGTGAAAGATGAGATGATCTCCGACCCCCAGCTCCCTTGCTCTTCTTTGAAGCGAAAGCCTATAGGATTCCCCTTGGTCCCTACGCACATTTGGATGCGTCGCCCCCAATACGATGTAGACCGTCTGCGGGAAGCGCTCAACAATCCTTGGCATCGCCTCTATCATGTATTCTATCCCCTTATCGGGCGACAGAAGTCCGAAAGTCAAAATCACACACTTGCCCTCGACCCCGAATTGGTCCTTGTAGTAATTGGGATCCACGAATGGAACGTCAGGAATACCGTGTGGTATGAAAGTGATTTTCTCCTTCGGCGTCCCATAGACCTCATAGAGAAGATCAATCGCCTTACGACTCAGTACCACAACTCGATCAGAGATTGAACAGATACGCCGCATGATTGTCTTCTGACCCGGGCTTGGCTCCTTGAGAACAGTATGTAGCGTTGTTACGACCGGCATCCTCAAGTTGCCAATGAGATCAAGGATGTGGCTCCCTTGCTCACCGCCAAATATCCCGAATTCATGTTGGAGACACACCACATCGATTTGATTCATGTTGAGGAAATCGGCAGCCAATCGATAATCACACAGGTTTTTATAGTTGAGCTCAAATCTCACTTCGGCTGGATAGTCATAGCCTTCTGGTAGATCGTTCATAACCATTGCCCAACACTCGGCTTCAGGCTTCTCGTCAGCAAGAGCTCTCAGAAGATCGGTTGTGAAAGTTGCGATACCGCACTGCCGAGGCAGATAGTTACCCACGAGGGCTATGTTGTTTGGACCGGTTCTGTAGATTGTTCCCTCCTTCATCGCCATCCCTCCCGAAGCATCTCATCCCACAGCATCACTGGACCACCTCATAGAGTCGTACCAAGATATCAGAAATTGGAAGTGCCCTTGACCTAAGGGCCAGAAAGCAAAGCCATAAAAGCAGGATCTATCCTTAGAAAATTTATCCTCTCAGGTCAACTTGTCAAGGCCGCTTGATTGACGATCATTATGTGGCTGCAGCTACCATGAGACAGGCAAGCACCGCTCCTGTCGCAGTGTTTATGAGGTTGGCCACCTGGGCAGATCTGGCAAGAGCCCGAGCCTTAAGATAGGCTTCAAAAATCATGGCCAGACCCGAAGCGGCAACAATCAGACCAATCTGCTGTGGGCCTATAAGATCAAAGCCGAAGGCTGTTAGAGAAACCAGAAGGCTCGCAAAAGCACCTCCCAGTGAGCCCTGGACCGAGATGCCACCCGGTGTTCCTGCATCACAGCCCTTGAAACCCCGCAGGCTAACCGTCCGTCGCCCGTATGCCTTTCCGAGCTCGGAAGCCACGGTATCAAAGGCGGCGGTTGCAAGGCTTGCGACCATGGCCAAGGACAAAAACCACCAATCATAGCCAAGCCTAAAGCCCGCGAGCGCAGCAGCAACAGCCAGGTTGCCCATTGCGCTTTGCCACCTGCGCGTGCCCCCGTGCGGCTCTGCAATTCCACGGTCGGCTTTGCGTCTGTAGCCGATGCGAGTGGCTATACTCCCGAGCGCAACAAAGCCAACGAGCGTGAAGAACCCACCCACACCGAAGGCATACGTTATAAGCCAGCCTACCATCAAGCCTGCAATGAAGCCTGAAAGATCAAAAGCGCCGAGCCACAACCCGACCACACCCAAGCCCAAATTGGGAAGCAGGCTGATCACCACCCATATGATTGATCTCGCCGCCACGCTGTAAGGTTTAGCATGCTGTTGCTGAGAGGCAAGCAAGTCTATCCTGCTAAAGCCCCTCAGACCGGAATCGCAGACATCTATGATGACAGACCTGCAAGTGCCATGCAAAGCCCGAAAAGCCGCTAAAACAGGGGAATTTTTGGTCTTGACGTCCGATCGGGATGTATGCTAAAATCCCAGGGCGTCAGGGAGCTTTCGGGTATTTATCACCCTGTGGGTCCGATAAGCAAAGGAGGTGAGCTGTAATGGCCATCTTCTGCGGGAAAGGACCCGAAGTCGAGTTCAACACGACAGTGAACAGACTGCCGTGGCCGCCTCCTCCGCCTCCCGAGGATCCAATTATTCGCTATACCAACTGAGGCGGCTTCAATCGGGGGTCGGAGCCAAGAATTGTAGGAGCAGTAATTTGGCTCCGACCCCAAACAACGCTTTGCTAAATCGAACCAGATTCATAGTCGATAAAGAGTGGCGAAGCAGACCATCGCTCGTCGCTTTCATCACTGGATCGGTTGCGACCGGGGAGGTATCTTCACGAAGCGATATCGATATCATCTTTGTCGTCCGGGAGCCAACCTGCGTATCTTATCGCTACTACATGCCAGAGCCAACCTCAACATCTGTTCGGACTGAGGTGGGCAGAATTCCCCTGCCACTCTTGGAACAGGTCTTACGCCGAGGGTACGCTGATGAGATATCAACTGGTTTGAAGGAACAACTCCGCAAAGCCAGGGTGCTCAAGGGAGATAGCCAGCTGGGTGAGGACCTGATCTTGAGATTCCAGAAGCTTAAGCCACGCCAGAGCCTTCTTGGTCAGTACCTGTCAAGAAGCCAGCAAGCTCTGGGAAGACTGAGGGAAGCTCTCAGAACCGGAGACGCAGCGGATGCCATCAGTGGCTGCGACGAATTCAGCTCCCGTCTCTGGCGGCTCCTGCTCGTTGCCCGGCACAAGGTTGGTGTGCAGAAGACCAAGCATGAAATCAGGGCTGCCCGATCGAGCCTCGATGAGGATACGTTTGGACAGTACCTTTCAAGCCTACGCCTTGGTGGTATCACCAAAGACGATGCAAGGAGGATACTTCAATCTGCTCACCAACTCATCTCGATAGTGCTCCAACGCATTGGAATTCATGCTAAAATCATAGGGAGTGGGGAATTCGAATGAGCGGGCAAGTGCCAGATAGACTACCTGAATCGACGCGTATCAGCATCGAGCAGGTGAGTCGAGCAATTGTCGAGGAACTTCAACCGCTCACTGTTTTACTTACCGGACCCCAGGCATTTGGTATCGATCATCCTGATGAGAAACTCTACTTTGTCGCAATAGTCGATGATCAATCAGGCGTAATAGAGCACCGCTTTGCAGAGACCTATGCGGGTGTTGATCGCCAGATGGAGATCGGCATCTTCCCGCGTAAACTTGTTGAGAAGCTCACACAGGAAGGCTACTGGGATATGGTCTCACTAAGGGCTGCTGAAGCTATCCGCCTGGGAATCTGCATCTACGATCCCAGGGGCTACGGCGAAGAAGCTGTTGGTAAGTTGAGCAAGATCATTCCCGAGCGAAGATTTATTTCGAGTGGCATACATCGGATGGTTTCCACGTTTGATGATGCTGTCTCGCTCTATCAGAGGGGTGACTATCCTGGTTCCGTACTCGTCGTAAGGGAAGCTGTGAGGCTCGCAATTGAGATAGTCCGCAAGACAATCAATGCCCCAGGGGAAGCTTCGAGTGATGATATCATAAGCGATTTCGTCGGCGACAAGGGCGTCGAGCTATTACATGCAGCCCTGGGTCTTGATCAAATGAGCTGGCAAGAGATCGAGGCCCACGCGAAACGAGTAAAGGACTTCGCCAACGGCATCTTGAAAGAGCTCAACATTTCGGAAGACTTATTGATGGAGTAGGCCTATGGCATTGATCGATCAATGTGTTGTCCATGCGGTGACTGATAGCACTCATACCTTCTTCAATCCGGTCAGCGGTGGTTATGTAGTTACTGATGACCTTGGAGCAAAAATCATAGAACTGATGCAGAATTCAGATGATGAGGATCAAATAATCGAGGTACTGGCCGGGCTTTTGGGATGCGACGGCCTCAGTGCAGCAGCCCGCTATGTCGGATTCACTGACACCCTCAAAGCCAGAGGACTTCTCGAAAGATCGCTACCCGTGCCCCAGACGATACCAACACCCTTCTTCGGCTTCATAGAGGTCACAAGGGAATGTCAGACTATGTGCCGCATCTGTGCGATAGATACGG
>JALGWB010000411.1 GCA_025774405.1 bacterium | reverse complement strand
ACTACAGTCTCACGGGCGAAGGTAGCCGCTACTTGAAGCTCTTTCTCACAGCTAACCCCGTTGACCCTTCAGCGGGCCGTATTACGTTCGATGGGATGCTGACAAGAGTCTGGATCAATTTCAGAGACTATGTCACCTTCTTTATCTCAGCCAGCTTCTTGCCGACTGTGGTAAGCGGATGGCAGTCGGCAAGAGGTGCTGTGGTGGGGTTGAGCGATCTGGCGAGGGTTGTATCAGCCTTGATAATGTTTGTATCCGTCGTTGGACTGTACAGTTTGCGTCGCAGGGCTGGTTTTGTGATCCTCTATATGATTCTCTATTTTGGGGTTTACCTCGTCTGGCCTGAGATATGGCGAACCGAGCGATTCATGGTGCCGATCGTCCCGCTGGTGGCGGTTTTTTTCGTCAGAGGAATCGACCGAATCATCTCATATTTCAAGGTCAGAAGAGCAGTAACCAGGATTGTCATGATAGGCTTGATCATTGCCAACCTCGCCTCACTTGTACCATTCATCCATCGTAGTAAGGGCTATCCGCCTGGCTGGTACAACTATCTTCAGACCGCTCTCTGGGCCAGGGATAATACTCCCGAGGGTTCAGTCATCCTGTGCAGGAAGCCTTTTATGTATTACATCTTCAGCTCTCAAACAGATGCCGGAGGCTTTTGACATAATCTATCGAACCGATGAGCCGGTCAATCTTCTCCTTAAGTTCAACGCCGAACGAGGTTGAGGTTTGAAAAGACAGCTTCGAATACTCATGCCAACGATTTACTTCCCCCCGAGGGTCGGCGGAATCGAGAGTCATGTCCACTCGCTTGCCAAGGAGCTTGTTCGCAAGGGTCACCAGGTAACCATAATCACGACCAGGACGGAGAGTGACTCCCCCTGGCAAGAGACAGTCGATGGCATAGAGGTCCGGAGAACGCTTTCCTTCGGCAAGCATTTCGTGGGATGGATCCTGAGTAGCCTTGTCGCTGCAATTCCAACATGTACGAGAGCCCAAGCCTTCGATCTTATCCATTGTCATACTTTTGCCTTCGCACTGGGTGGCCGCCTTGCATCCAGTTTGTATGGTAAGCCGCTCGTGATAACCGTTCACTCATCTCACTTCCTCAGACTCGCCTCAAGACCGCTCATGCGCCTACCCCTCAAGCTCGTTCTGTCGAAGGCCGACGTCTTGCTTTCAACAAGCAAGGAGATCGACAGGGTGGTCAGGGAGCTTCTGCCAGGTGCTGTTACATACCCGATCGTAAACGGCATAGACACACAAAGATTCAAGGCGACGGCGCCCATGCTACAGAGGAATGCCAACGATTTCATTGTCGTTTGTCCACGGAGGTTGGTGGAGAAGAATGGGGTCGAGTTTCTGATAAGGGCAGTGCCTCTTGTCAGATCTGATCGGAATCTCAGGGTCTACATTGCTGGCGATGGTCCACTGGCGGGCTACCTCAAGAAGCTTGCCAGAGAGCTTGGAGTTGGCGATAGGATCACTTTCCTTGGCTCAGTTGCCAATGACAGGATGCCAGGACTTTACTCGTCAGCAGACCCTTATCGAGGCTACCTCGATTGCAGCCCTTGAGGCTATGGCTTGCGAGCGAGTTGTTGCTGCCTCTAGGGTTGGTGGTTTGCCCGAGATCATAGATGACAGTGTTGGTATACTTTTCGAACCTCGATCACCGGAGGCGATTGCCCGGGCAATAGAGAAGGCGATGAAGTCCGAGGCGATCGATCAGATGGGGACTCTTGCCCGGAAGCGTGTTGAGGCGAACTGGAGTATTGCAAGTGTTGCAGGCTACCACGAGCAAATCTACTGGAAATGCTTAGGAGTTGACTCAGATGCTTAAAGTCGCACTCATCGTCGGTACCAGACCTGAGGCCATAAAGATGGCGCCAATAGCCCTGACTCTGAAGCGGACAAAGGGTATGAAACCTGTTCTGGTTCTCACGGCTCAGCATCGTCGGATGTGCGACGATGTGCTGGAGGTTTTCAAGCTCAAGCCCGACTATGATCTCGACATCATGAAACCCAATCAATCGCTTTTCGAGGTTACGTCCCGTCTGGCCAGGAGGCTTGAGCACGTCCTGAGGACTGAGAAGCCTGACATAGTCCTCGTCCAGGGGGATACGACAAGCACCTTCATGGGTAGCCTTTGCTCCTATTATCTACGCATCCCCGTTGGACATGTTGAGGCTGGGCTCCGAACCTACCAGAAGTACAGTCCATTTCCTGAGGAGATAAATCGGAAGCTGACCAGCGCAATCGCAGACCTTCACTTTGCGCCGACTGAAGTGGCTCGAAAGGCTCTTTTGCGAGAGGGCATACCCCGTGAGCAAATCTTCGTGGTGGGCAACCCTGTGATAGACGCCCTGCTTCATGTGGCGAGCCTGGAATATCCATTTGTCGATCC
>JALGWB010000169.1 GCA_025774405.1 bacterium | reverse complement strand
CAGGGGCAAACGAATAAGGCCGATTCTCCTTTTGCTTTCATCGAAGCTCGGCAAGCCCGATAGCAAGCGTGTGGTCAAGGTTGCAGTTGCGGTCGAGCTGATTCATACTGCAACACTTTTGCATGACGATTCGATCGATCGCAACCACTTGAGAAGAGGACTCCCAACTGTCAACCGAATTTGGGATGATCAGGTCTCTGTGATTATGGGTGACTACCTTTTCTGTTCAGCATTTCAAATCCTGCATGAGGAGGGACTTTTCGAAATTGCCTCAGTTCTATCATCTGGATCACGGATGGTGACAACTGGTGAGATGTATCAGATGGACCTCCGCGGGAAGTACGACATTGCTGAGGAGCAGTATCTGGAAATGGTAAGATACAAAACAGCAGCGCTTTTTGCTGTGGTGTGTGAAGCTGGTGCCATACTCGGTGATCTTGATAGTATCAAGAGAAGGCAACTCAGAAGCTATGGAGAAAACCTCGGTGTTGCCTTTCAGATAGTGGATGATGTGCTTGATTTTATTGGAGATGTCAATGTAATGGGTAAGCCTGTCGGCAACGATCTTAAGGATCGACGTGTCACACTACCATTGCTTTTTGCTTTGAACAAAGCGACAACCCCTGAGGCAGATGCAGTAAGATCTCTGATAATCCATGGTTCGATCGATGCGTCTGCATGGAAGACCATCGTTGGTTTCATAACATACCATGGTGGGATTGAATACGCCCTCAAGATGGCGAAGCGGTTCACCGAGGTGGCAAAACTGGCTTTGTCAGGTATTGAGGATAGTACCTGCAAGCGTGCTCTGCTTGCCATCAGTGAGCAAGTCGTGGCAAGGCAACAATGAGAGTGGCTGAGCATGAAACATCTGAGGTTCGTTGTTCCGGTTGCTCTCATTCTTGTGCTGGTTAGCATTTCCCTCCTGTCCATCCGGCGAGGTCACAGCAGCTTTCTCTCAGACTCCACTATTGTGATGGACACGATTGGTGAGATCAAGGTGTGGAGTGTTAGGAAAGATTGCCAGGCTGCAATCGACTCTGCATTTGAAGCCATGGCGAGGATTGATTCCCTATTCAGGCGAGGCTTGATAAGAATGCAATGGGCTGGCCTTGCCGATCAACCAGATGAGGTAAGAGCCGTGGTGGAGTTGGCTGATAGTGTTTATGACCTCACCTCAGGTTGCTTCGATCCGACCATTGGTAGCATATCACGGCTTTGGAACTTTGTTGAGGGTGCCAAGCCACCGGAGGCTGAAAGTCTCTATGCGGCGATGCCTCTGGTTGGCTTTGACAAAATGAAAGAGCAACCTTCCAGAGAATTCATTCTCGATGTTGGTGGCATAGCTAAAGGATATGCTGTCGACGTCGCTTCCGAAGTGCTGGAATCTCAGGGCTTTCACTGTGCAATCATAAATGCCGGTGGTGACTTGAGGGTTCTGGGAAGACGAACCGATGGTAAGCTCTGGCGCATTGGCATAAGACATCCCCGCCAAGTGGGTGACCTGATTGGATATATCGATGTTGAGGACTGTGCTGTTGCGACCTCGGGCGACTACGAGCGATTCTTCATATATCAGGGTGAGCGTTTTCATCACATCCTCGATCCCAGGACAGGTATGCCGGCTCTAACCTGTGAGAGTGTCACTGTGATTGCTGAGAGTGCGGCTCTGGCTGATGCCTTCGCCACGGGTCTGTTTGTGCTGGGTCCCAGGAGGGGTTTGGCGGTCGCTGAATCCGTGAATGGCATAGAAGCTGTCTTCGTCTATGCTGAGGGTGATAGTATCGTGCTAACGAGTGGAATCAAGGGGCGATTCAAGCATCTTGCAGCCAACTAGGCACACATTTGCAGATTTTGTTGTCATCGTTTCACTTGTGATCGCAGGTCTCTATCTTCTTGTTTCTGGTAAAACCTCAGCCTCAACTGTGACAATCAGCACAACTGAGGGGGAGGTTCTGAAACTTTCCCTCAATGATGATCGTTTGGTTGAAATCGAGGGCAGGTTGGGGAAATCAGTCATCGAAATCAAAGACGGCAAGGTTCGTTTTGTGGATTCACCATGCCCACATCATCTTTGTATGAGACGAGGCTGGATCCATGAAGGTGGCGACTGGGTTGCTTGCGCTCCGAATGGTATTATGGTGAGCATCTCTGGTGACGCAAAGTTTGATGCTATTACGCCCTGAAGGAGGCTGGTTTGGACGGCCGAGTGCTATCAAGGTTGGGCGGGCTGGCTGGTGGTGCTGTGGCACTCTATGTTTTTGAAGCAATGCTACCGAGTCCCATGCCCTGGGCTAGGATAGGCTTATCAAATACGTTCGTTCTAATTACACTCTTTGCCTTTGGCCTTCGCCAGGCCTTGCTCGTCAATCTTGTGCGCGTGATTGCTGGTAACCTACTTTTGGGAATATTTTTTAGCCCTGCGTTTGTTCTGTCATTTGGTGGAAGTTTTACGGCTGTCTTCTTAATGGGATTTCTGTGGCAACGATTTGTACCACCGTTGTCTGTGATTGGAGTGAGTTGTCTCGGAGCAGTTGTCAACAATACTGTTCAGATTGTGCTTTTCACTTTGTTGCTGACCAGGTCGATAATCGCTGGACCTGTGCTCGGCGGCTTTGTCCTGTTGGGTGTCGCTGTCGGGGTGCTGACTGGTTTCATTGCTGCGAGGATCATTGAGAAGCTTCGGCTTGAAACTAATCTCCATCTTGGTTAAAGTGGAGGAAAATATGCGAAACCTTGGGTTGATAGTCAGCACAAGAGATGGGATCGCCAGGGTCATCCTCGGACCACATGTCGAATGCAACAAGTGTGGAGCCTGCCTTGCTGCATTGGATAACAAGGCACGAACAATCGATGCCCTGAATAGTATTGGAGCTAAAGTTGGACAGCGAGTCGAAATTGAGATAAAGCCCAGCCACGCTGTTGGCATCGCCTTTCTTATCTTTGTTCTGCCAGTTGTGGTTGCAATCATTGCAGGGCTGTTTGGTCTTAGGCTTGGTGAAGCCCTTGGTTTAAGAGGAGACTATTTTGCGATGGGATTTGGCGCTGGTGGCTTCGTTGGATCGATGTTGGTCTTGCGCTTGATCGATCGGAGATTGGGAAAGCGGAATATGCCTGTCGTGGTTAACTTAGCCGAAGAGCCACGACAAGGAGGTGAGTGAGTCTTCTTTGGCACCAAAGGCGCTAGCTCGGGTATGTTGTCAGCTTGCACTCGATAAGAAAGCTGAGAATGTCATCATAATGGATCTCAGGAAGATGTCAGCACCAACTGACTACTTCGTGATCTGTAGTGCGACTTCGGACAAGCATGTAAAGGCAATTGTTGATAACATCCTCGAGGGCACACAACAGAGGGGACATCGCCCATGGCATGTTGAAGGCTATTCAGCTCTCAGGTGGGTACTGATGGACTATGTTGATGTTGTTGTACATGTATTTCAGGAGGAAACCCGCAGGTTCTATTCACTTGAGACACTCTGGGGGGATGCTCCCTCGGAAGAAGTAAAGCCGAAGTTGCGCAGAAGGCGACGGGTATGATATTCAGAGAGCAACTCCAGTCACTGATAGCTGTTGCACTCAATCGCAGGTATCCGCACGCTGGATTAGTACGATTTGACGTGAGCAAGCCACGGGACAGATCATTTGGCGATTTCGCGACCAACGTTGCAATGGTTGCCTCAAAGCAACTCGGACTGAATCCGATGGAAATCGCCGAGACGCTTGCCGAGGACTTGCAGTCATCTGATCTCATAGACTCAGTTGATGTCGCCCGGCCGGGATTTCTGAACTTTATCATCGCCCATGATGCGTATCTTGAGAAACTCAAGGAGATCGTCGCAGCTGAGGATGACGAAGCCTACGGTTATGTCAATCTTGGTGAAGGGAAGAAGATCCAGGTTGAGTTTGTGAGTGCCAATCCCACCGGTCCACTCAACATAGTCAGTGCCAGAGCTGCTGCTGTAGGGGCTGCTCTTGTGAGATTGCTCAGGCGTGTCGGCTACGATGCCCGCAGTGAATTCTACGTCAATGACACTGGCACACAGGTGCAGCTGCTTGGCGAGTCGCTGAAGGTGCGCTTCTCGCAGCTGATTGGTCGTGGTGGTGAGATACCTGAGGGAGGATATCCAGGAGCCTATCTTGCTGAGATAGCCAAACGGGTGCTTAGTCTCGCTCGGTGTGCAGCGCGACTTGACCGAGCAATGGCTAAGATGCTTGGGGATGAAACCGTACCGAGCGTGGAGATTGAACGACTCGTGGGAAGGAGCCTGGATGAGGTAGTGAAGGAAAGTATCGAACGGTTCCTTGCTTTTGCCCAGGGGCTTGAATCTCAATTGCGTTCACATGCTGTTACGCTTTATGTGTGCCATCAGAGCAGTGAGTCGAAGACGGGTGAACAGATAGCAGGTGATCTTGAAAGTCTCGCAAAGGCACTGAACTCTCAAGGGGAAGTCGATGAACCCAGGCTTGAAACGACTGCAGCAGGGGTTTTCCTTGGTGAGGTCTTCAGCGGCTGGAGCTTCGATTTCGCAGGATTTGCAGTTGAAGAGATAGTCGAGGAACAACGTCAGAGCCTCTTAAGATATGGCAATCGTCCCGAAGGTGGTTTGCACTTTGACTGCTGGTTTCGAGAATCCTCCCTAAAGAAGGAGATTGACGAGCTGGGAAAGCAGCTTGCGAGTGACGGTAGGTTTGTGATTGAGAAAGACAGAGCTATTTGGCTCAAGGGAGGAGATGAGTCTGATGAATGGGTGATTCGGAGATCTTCTGGACAGCCAACCTACTTTCTTTCAGATATTGCCTATCACATCAACAAACGGCGCCGCGGGTTTGACCGGGTCATCGACATCTGGGGTCCTGACCATCATGGGCATATAAGGCGCATGCAAAAGGCGATGGAGGTTGTCTCACAGGTCTTCCCTGAGCTCAGCATTGGATCTGATTGGCTGACTGTGCTCATAGCTCAGCAGGTCAATCTCCTGCGTGATGGTAAGCGAATTCAGATGTCCAAACGTGCTGGGGAGTACATTACTCTTGATGACCTTATAAGGGAAGTCGGTGCTGATGTTGCTCGCTTCTTCTTCCTGATGCGAAGATGCAACAGTCACCTTGATTTCGACCTCGATCTTGCCAAGAAAACATCAGATGAGA
>JALGWB010000168.1 GCA_025774405.1 bacterium | reverse complement strand
ATACCTGCTACATCGGCACAGTTAAAGCAGGACGCATCAGGATTGATTCTACGCATCAATCCGCACAGGACAGTACCTGGTCCGACTTCGACAAATCGATTCACTCCCTGAGCTATGATGAACTCCATCGATTGCTGCCAAAGGACAGGACTAAGCAGTTGCCTTTCAAGTGCGCCAACTATCTCATCCCTGGTCATGGTCGGCCTGGCAGTTACATTGCTAACAACCGGCACTTTGGCATCCGAAAAACTGGTCATGCGCAGGGCTTCAGACAGCCTTTGCTGCGCAGCTGCCATCAGAGGTGAGTGAAAAGCTCCACTCACGTTTAGCCTGATTGCCCTTTTGGCTCCGTGACGCTTGGCTATTTCCACAGCTTTCTGCACTGCGTTGACCTCACCGCTAATAACCACCTGACCCGGGCTGTTGTAATTCGCGGCAACAATTGTGCCAGCTTGCTCTGCATCTCTCAAGAGGCCAGCCAGCCCGTCATCGGATATGCCGAGGATAGCAGCCATTGCACCTGGCTGTTTCACACCAGCCTCATACATCGCCTCAGCCCTTATACGGACAAGCCTAAGGGCATCGATGAAGGCAAGTGCACCGCTTGAAACAAGGGCAGAATATTCACCTACACTATGACCAGCCATGAAACTGGCTTTGAGACCTCTGGCTTCAATCACCCGCCACGCTGCAATACTGTGGACGAGTATGGCCAGCTGGGTATAGCGAGTCTCGCGTAGCTTGCTCTCAGGACCATTGAAACAGATCCTTGACAGCTCGAAGCCTATGATGTCATCAGCGACCTCAAATGTCTCCCTGGCTATCTTGAACGTATCGTAGAGATCACGCCCCATTCCTACAGATTGAGAACCTTGACCAGGAAAGATAAATGCAAGATCAGCCATCACTCCTCACCATACCATAAGGACACTGGCCCAAGTCAGACCTCCACCAAAAGCCACCAGCTCCACTAGCATATCGTGTTTCAGTACACCCTTCCTTTTTGCCTCAGCCAGCGCGATTGGAATTGATGCAGCTGAGGTGTTTCCATATTCATGGACATTTGTATAGACTTTTTCGTCGGGTATGTCAATGCGCTTTGCAGTCGCATCGATTATTCTCAAGTTGGCCTGGTGTGTCACCAGGAGATCCAGATCCTCACCGGTATAGCCCGAATCCTCAAGAACCCTGGTGGCAGCATTCGCCATTGCTTTTACAGCTGCCTTGAAGAGCTTGTTCCCTTCCATCTTAACGTAATGCAATCGATTTCTTATGGTCGCTTCACTCGCAGGCATTCTGGATCCGCCGGCTGGGAGTTTCAGCAAATCCCCCATCGAGCCGTCGCTAGCCATAAAAGTTGATATGATACCTCTCCCGTCTCCAACTCTTCCAACAACTGCAGCACCGGCTCCATCTCCGAAAAGCACACACGTCGCTCTGTCGGTCCAGTCCAAAATCCTTGTCAAGGTCTCAGCTCCAATGACCAGTATATTTTCGTATTTACCCGTCTTGATGAAATCCTCCGCGATCGAAAGCCCATAGAGAAAGCCACTGCAGGCGGCACTGATATCGAAGGCAGCTGCCTTGGTCGCTCCAATTGCCCTCTGGACAAGACAACCTGTTGACGGAAAGAACATATCAGGAGTTGCTGTTCCAACGATTATCACATCCAGATCAGAAGGTCTCAGATTAGCATCATCCAATGCTCTCAAAGCGGCCTCACGGGCAAGATCCGAGGTCGCCTGATCCGGACTCGCCCTATGCCGTTTCTTTATTCCAGTCCGCTCAGTGATCCACTGATCACTGGTGTCAACCATCTGTTCGAGGTCGCTATTTGTTAGCGTTGCCTCGGGCACGTAGGCACCTATTCCCTTTATGCCAATCCCGCTGGGCTCTTTGCGATTACCACTCTCCATCTCTTCCAAGCCTTTCTGCTATTGCTGGTCTCACATCATGCCTTATGTAGTTATGAGTAGCAACAACGGCATTCTTTATTGCTCTCACCGAAGAACTCCCATGCGCAATTGTGCATATGCCATCAACACCGAGAAGGGGAGCACTCCCGTATTCGGCATAATCAAAGCGTGCTTTGACCGCTCTAAAGGCGGGCCTGAGAAGCAACCCACCAATCCTGCCTCTCAGACTTGAACGTAATGCATCACGCATCACTCCATAGACCATGCCGACCACGCTCTCAGCAAACTTCAAGAGGATGTTACCAACGAAACCATCGCAAACAGCTACATCGACCGATCCGGCAAAGATATCCCGTCCTTCGACGTTACCGACAAAATTGAGATCACTTTCCGACATCAGCCTATAGGCATCCCTTACCGTCTCTGTTCCCTTGCTGCTTTCCTCACCAACGTTGAGCAGACCGACTCTTGGACTTTGCCTTCCAAGAACCTTGTTGGCATAGCATGTTCCCATAACTCCATACTGGAACAGGTGTTCAGGTTTGCAATCGATGTTTGCACCCACATCAAGCAGAATACATCCATCCCTTTCAGTAGGTACATATGTGGCGATTGCCGGACGCTTAACGCCCGCGATTCGTCCGAGGATGAATAATGCATTGGCAACAACAGCACCCGTGTTACCGGCGCTAATGAAGCCATCGACTCTGCCATCACGAAGCAGCTTCAAGCCGACAGCTATAGAGGAATCCTTTTTCTTTCGGAGAGTAACCGACGGCTGTTCATCCATCCCGATAACTTCGGCTGCATGAACAGTGGTAATGGAATCACCTCCAATGCCCCTTTTTTTCATCTCCGCCTCGAGTGCCTCCTGCCTTCCAACAAGGACAAGTTCAACACCAGATCCCATCTGTCTCGCCGCAGCCACAGCACCATCGATGATAACTCCTGGAGCCCTGTCACCACCCATGGCATCAAGTGCGATTCTCAAGACGTCGACCCCTTCCAGATCGCTACTCAGTCTCCAGGACTTTGGCCCCCTTGTAATGCCCACAGTGAGGACAGACTCGGTGCGGCATTATCAACTCGCTACAATTGGGACATGCGACCAGACCCGGTGGGTTCAGTTTCCAATGTGTTCGTCGTTTCCGTTTGCGGGTCTTCGAAACCCTTCTTTTGGGAAGTGCCATTGCGCTATCTCCTTATCATAGAAATGGTTACAAGTTTTCCTTAAACCGTTTTAGAGCATCCCATCTGCTATCCACATCTTCTTTTGAACAGGAGCACATGCCCTTGTTCAAGTTGGTACCACACTTCGGACAAAGCCCATGACAATCAGGGCGACATAGTGGCTTGAGTGGTAATAGAACGAGCAGGCTGCTTCGCGTCTCGTCAGTCAAGTCCAGATACGTAGCTGTTGAAGGAACGTCTATCACACCCTCCCTTTCGGGCAACGCTCCCGTGGAAGCACCACTTCCAAGAAGAAAGACCATGTCGAGCGGACTCTCAAGCTCCAGGACGAATTCATCAAGACATCGAGCGCACTCCACCACGGCCCTGACTGAGACAGTCCCTGTAACGATTATTTCGTTGCCGGTCCGATTGACCTCCAAACTTGCTTTTACGGGTGATAACAGATATCCCCCTTCGAAGCCGCTTGTCAAGTCATCGGCTTCTGTAGTCAGGTCAACGTGCGATGAGCCTTCGTCAAGTGTATCAAGAAAAATCCGTAACATTGTACTCCCAAATGCTAAACAATCACCAGCACCGCGTCAACGAGTTCATTTGCTCCTGAGGTATTCATCTATGGCTCTGGCTGCCTTCCTCCCGGCTCCCATTGCAAGGATTACCGTTGCTGCCCCGGTTACGATGTCACCACCAGCGTAAACCCCCTTCAGACTGGTTACACCACTTTGCTCATCAGCAACTATGTTACCCCATTTGGTTGTCTTGAGCCCTGGTGTCGTTGAAGGTATCAGGGGATTTGGACCCTGGCCGATGGCAATGATAACGACATCAACAGGTATTCGGAATTCGGAGCCCTCGATCGGAACAGGCCGGCGACGACCGCTTGAATCAGGCTCTCCGAGCCTCATGCTTATGCACTCTATCTCCCTAACCCAACCATCCTCGTCGCCAATGATCTTTACAGGATTCGTCAGCTCCCGGAGTATCATGCCCTCTTCAAGAGCGTTCTCAATCTCCTCTTCTCTTGCCGGCATCTCCGTTCTCGATCTACGGTAAATGCAGTAAACCTCCTCACCACCCATACGAATAGCCGTTCTGACCGAGTCCATTGCAACGTTCCCACCACCAACCACAGCCACACGCTCACCCACCTTGATCGGTGTATCATACTCGGGAAAAAGGTATGCTTTCATCAGATTGGATCTGGTCAGGAATTCATTCGCTGAATAAACTCCATTGAGATTCTCTCCAGGAATGTTCATGAAGTACGGCAAGCCAGCACCAGTGCCTATGAAAACCGCATCGAAACCATCCTTCAGAAGCTCTTCAACCGTTCGGGTCTTGCCAACCACGAAATTGGTGACAACCTCAACACCGAGTTGCTCTATGTATTCGACTTCCCTTCTAACGATTTCCTTGGGCAGTCGGAATTCCGGTATTCCATAGACCAGAACGCCACCAGCAGCATGGAGTGCCTCAAAAATAGTGACATGGTGACCCATCTTGGCAAGGTCACCTGCCAGGGTCAGACCTGCAGGTCCCGAACCGACAACTGCAACCCTCTTGCCCGTTGGTGGGGGAAGCTCGGGTATCCTGATATCACCCTTGCGCATCTCGTAGTCGGCAACAAATCTTTCCAGTCGACCAATAGCCAGTGGTTCCCACTTCTTTCCAAGAATACACATTTTCTCACACTGGTCTTCCTGCGGACAGACACGCCCGCAGATTGCAGGCAAGCTGTTTTTTTCTCGGATTTTGTCAATCGCCTCTTGAAACTTGCGTTCAGCAATGAGCTTGACAAACTCGGGAATCTCGATCTCGACCGGGCAACCGCTTACGCACGGTTGCTTCTTACAACCGAGGCAACGCCTTGCCTCTCTGACAGCCTGTTCCTCGGTATAGCCGAGAGCAACTTCCTCGAAATTCCGCCGCCGCACGTGAGGGTCCTGACGGGGCATTGGCTCTCGCTTCGGACTCACTTTCGGCTTAGCACGTTCATCATTCACGCTTGCACCCTCCGCACTTACTTTGTTGATATCTCTCCA
>JALGWB010000167.1:5197-9966 GCA_025774405.1 bacterium | reverse complement strand
TTATTGAACCAAACATTGAGGTTACTAACACCACTGACATACTTGGTTCCGAGAATTATCTCGGGCTCCCCTCTGTTGTCCTCGTGGAGGTCTGCTGATGTTATGCATAAAGCTCGCTGGGTTTCACCGAGCGTTATGACGGTGAAGCTTAGATCCGTAGCGAGCTTATCGCCAAAGTTCACCGTGACAGTCGAATCTGCCTCAACAACCACACCTGTCACATGGTTTATGGTCGTGGACTCATAACCACCAAGATCCTCCTCGGTGACCTCATATGTGCCCGGGGCGACTGTAAAACTGTAAAGCCCTTCGGCATCCGTGAGGGTGCTGTCGCCAGTGTTGAGCCTTACTACTACGCTTGGAATTCCCGATTCACCTGCATCAAGAATTCCATCTTCATCCTCATCGAGATAAACCTTACCAGCAATGGTTCCAGTCTCGGTTACAGGCAGTAGCCCGAAATTTACCCAAACCGTATCACCCTCACGACTCAGGGTTCTATCTACACTGGTCGGCCCAACAGCGGTGTAGTTCGCTGGCACAAGCATTGTTATTGAATACGTTGAGACAGGTATGAGAAACATGTATGAGCCATCCCACGAGGTTGTATCTCTCTCACCGGTGTTAAGATAGATCTCAACATCCGCCACACCGTTTTCAGTAGGCTGCGGATCTTCACCAGGCACTTCCTCATAGAGAATCACCCGACCGAGAATTAAGCCATAGCCACCAATAGCCTTGTCGCCAAAATCGACTCTCGTGGCAGCTCCTTTGACTGCTGTGACAACGACAGCATTCGCGGTTGTCGATGTATATCCGGGTGGATCAACCTCAGTAACTGTGTATGTGCCCGGGTCAACCCTGAAATTATAGTAACCATCAGCTCCAGTGGTTCGCTGAACACCTGTATTGAGCCTGACAGTGACTCCCGATAGACCGCTTTCCGCGAAGCCCTGGGTTCCGTCGGAATCGAGATCATTGAATACAACACCAACAATGTAACCCGACCTGAGCGGTGCATTCCTAACCGTAACTTCCGAGCTTATAGTTGTCTCCCTATAGCCCTCATTGCTGCTGATCCTCGGATCAGTTGATCGCCCCGTGCCGATAGCATTGATGCCGATGCGCTTTATCGTGCTCACCATGCTGAGAGGCATTGGCGTAAGCGTAGCTATTTCAGGCTGATCAAGAACTCCGTCGCCCGAAGTGTCACCCCAAAGCACCTCAGGGGTTGACTCATCGCCATCGTGATCGTACCAGTATGTGAAAAGTGGCTGAGGATAACTGCCATCATCATAGGGATCTGGCCCTCTCACCAGGGCTATCTGCTGGCTTTCGCCACCATTGCTCGAGCCGTTATAGCCATAGACCTGCCTGATCAACGCGTAGTCATATGGATTCCGAGTTTGCTCTATCGGATCATCTCCATTGTCACTCTCATCAATGACACCATCATTGTTTGAATCGAGTGTAAGCCTTATCGTCTCAGCACCAGTCTCATAGGTTCTCGAAGGCGCGTAGTGAACCGTCCCCGACGGTGGCACAGTGGAAGGTGACACATCAACGTCGATTGCCGATGGATAACCCGGGGAAGCACCATTATCGGGATTCGGCTCGATGTTGGCGTTGAAGATAATCTCGTAGGGAGCTGCATAGACGATGCTTCTTTGCCCCCCGCTCAGATCAATCCCGTAGCCGATGGAGCGTAGATCACGGGTCAGATAGTCAACAGCAACACGCGCGTTCTGTTGAGCCTGGGAATCCATTGATGCGATCCGTGAAGCATGTCGGCTACTGTTCAGAACGTAGAATAGGGCAGTTGCTATGACGCCTGCAATAACCAGTACAATGATTGTCTCGATCAGGGTGAAACCCTTGTTTCGAGCCATATTTCACCTCACAAATCTTTTGTCAGTTTCTGCGATGCGATACGAGCCTCACTTCCCGAGTAGTCGTTCCGTGAGGGTACGTAACCCAAACCTCCACTCGCATCATTCCCGCGATTGGCACATCGTGAGTCACTGACCAGTAACGATTGAAACTTGATCTAACAGGATTATCGGGATCTGCGTGTGTGCCTTCGCTGAGATCGCCATCCCCGGATGGAGCATCAAGAAGTGCTTCCATTTTCTCCTGGGCAAGGTCAGTGGCGATCGTCCTGAGCTTACTCTGATTTATATTCTGGGTACCAACCGGGAAAAGACCTGCAAGCCCGATAAACGCTATTGCTATAATCACACAGACGACAAGCAGCTCAACGAGTGTCAATCCCTTCTCATTGCCAAACATAGTCCTATCTCCTTGGCCTGTAAGGATCATCCTTCCTCTTCATAAACAAAGATATCGGACACATAGACCAGACCTGTCGGTGCATTGACAATTATGCGTTGAGCACGATTGTCCCGATTGACAATGACGAGGTTGCCACTTTCATCTGCGGATCCAGTTGCACCGAATGATATGTCGTCTCCATCGAGATCGATATCAGCGAACAAAATGCCATTGGGGAGATCGTAGGGTCCTGCCTGGGTTTCACCGGCATCAAGCACACCATCGCCATCCGAATCTTGGAAGAGATAGTACGTGCCTGCTTCTTCGTTGAAGACAACCACGACAGGTAGTGCAGTGGAGACAGCCCGTTGCCGAGCCAGCCGCAACGTGCCGGCTATACCCTCGGAAGCCTGCACAAGGGTAACGGAACCTGTGTGACGTCTGAGAGCCGGCAGAGAAGCGGCAAGAATGAGTGCCATGATCATGACCACCACCATCAGCTCAATCACTGAGAATCCCTTCTCGTTTCGAGCTGGCAATCTGATTGGCATGCTCGACATCGCTACCTCCAATCACCTTCCGATACTTCAAACCAAAACCCATCAGATGCACAGACCGTGCCATTTGTTATATCGACATCACCAGGACGTAACCTTAACCGATGGATTCCCAGAGGATTAAAGGTTCGTCGATTTCTCTCGAGAGCCCCGGGGCGGCGCAGAATTGCAAAATGCAATATAGGGATGCAATAGGGAGGATGTTTGGCGGATTCCTGCCGACTCAGCCTCGAGCTTTGCCGCAAGCCTGCCGGGGCCCTTCCGGGCAAGAAACCAAGCAAGGCAACTCCGGCAGCTATAACGATTAACTGTCCGGATCAGCAGGCAATCCCCGTAAGCCCATCAGCCCAACCAGCAAGACTGCCAGGCTCGCATGGGGCCTCTGGGCTAGTGATTCAATCTACTTTACCTTCGACTCAACTGCAGTCTTCTTGCTGTCAATGGTGAGTGACTTATCTCTTCGATCATCAATCTTTACTGCTGTGAGAACTCGCACTGCCCCCTGCTGAAAGCAGGCTTCATGCACCTTGCGAACCACATCGAGGATAGCACCTACATCGCCTTCCACATTGGTACTCATCGAGGAAAGTTCATACTTGAGACCACTTGCCTTGATGATGCTGACAGCCTGGGCAACATAGCTACTTATGCTCGCGCTCTGTGTACCCACTGGTACTACACTTATCTCAGCTACAGCCATGATTACCTCCTCCCATGAGTGTTTTGACGCCCACGCCGGAAAACCTTGCCACACCTTCGAGAAAGCTTAGCACTTCGTAGATCAGAACTTCTCCCAATGGAGTACATCTGATAGCTCTCGCTTGCCATGTGACTTGGGTTTCTGAGCCGGGTAACCCAGGGAAACCAGGGCAACAAGTTTGTGATCAAGTGGAACCCCAAGTAGCTCCGCAATCGGCTGAGCGTAAGCCTTGCCATAGCCTGCAACCCAGCAGGTGCCAAGCCCAAGAGCATGGGCAGCAATGAGCATATTCTCAGTAGCTGCTGAGCAATCCTCAAGATAATGCTTCACATCTTTTGAGAAAACAACTATGCAGGCTCCAGCCTGAGCGATGAACTTGCCATAGTCGGTAAGTTCAGCTATCCGCTTACGGGTCGCCTCTTCGGTGACAACGATAAACTCCCAGGGCTGGATGTTGTTTGCAGAAGGGGCAAGTCTTCCACAGTCAACGATTTTCTCGATAACCTCCCGAGGAACGGGCTTGGGTTCATAGACCCTCACACTGCGTCTGTCTCTCAAAGCTTCAATAGCATCCAAGCGCATTCACCTCCTCTGCAGGTAGCTCAAACCCATCTCCAGACATTCGACTGATGTGGCTGTCCAGACGTTCTCCCATCAGGGCATTCAAAATGATCCTGGACAATTCCCCACAATGAGAATCATAGGACGCTTGTGAGAAAACTCAAGTGAAATGCAAAGGCGACTCAATGCCCTGTGCTCAGGCGAGGAAGGGAGGCGGGAGCTACCTCCCTTCGAAGCTCCTCACCATTGAGCTGTCGCTGATTCCCTATTTGAATAGGGCTTTTATGGTTCCCCACGTCGAAGTTGTAAGTGCGCTGGCTGATCCATTGGGGGCATTCGGGGTAAAGAGGTCCTCAAGTCCGATATCACCTGGCAACGTCCAGTTACCCACACAATCAGGATACCTTATCATTGCCTCGTCTGAACTCCCCTCACCACCGTAAGTGTGAACGTCAATTACTGATCCATTGTTGTCGAGCAAAGTGACTGTATCACCTGAGTTGGTAAGACCCAATGAACCTGTCGAAGCCACGAAGACTTTTCCAACAAACCCGGTTGGCTCACCACCTCCAAAAACAGTCACGTATTCACCTGGTGCAACAACGATTGCAGTGTCACCGAAGATGTGTCGCACGCCTGATGCATCCCGTAACATCCAGCCTGAAATGTCAACTGGCTCA
>JALGWB010000167.1:0-5177 GCA_025774405.1 bacterium | reverse complement strand
CAGAGCCGCAGTTTACGATCTCGATGAATTCATCATCAGCAGCATCTCGCACACCATCCCGGTTGGCGTCGCCACTCAAGTCAGAAGGGGGATCTGCAAGGATCTCGTTTAACTTCAAACTTATGCTTCCATCCCTTACACGGTAGCCCATCCAGGGCGAGATGGTTGCTGAAGCGATGTCATAGACCGAGACCCGATAGTGAACTGTATCACCCGTACCGCATGGAAGAATGGTGTAGATCCATGTACCAAGATCAAGGTGACCGGAAACGAGTTCCATCTCGGGCTCTTCGCCATCCTCGAGATTGATGTCATATGCAAGCAAGGTTCGAGTTATGCCACCGGCATCACCTGCATCCACACTTATGCGCGTACTATCAGCGCAGGTCGGGTATAGGGGGCTACGACGAATCTCGAAGATATGAGGCGGGGGATCAGCGAGATTGGAAATCCCCGGTGTTGGATCAAGCCCATTTCCGCCTGTGGGATCGAAGTGATCAAATATCTGCCAGGTGCCCTCACCATCAGGATAGCGACCGATTGAAGCATCGTAACCAACATCGGAGCTCGCATAGACAAGAGAATCAACCGTGAGGGTATCGCCACCTGAGATTTGCACCAGATAGACAACATCACCACTATTGTTAAGACTCAATCCGATTATCCCTGCACCATTTGCAGTCTGCCAGTTCACAGCATCGCTGCCATAGACAACGCAGCAGCCTCCGGGGTCGAGTACACTGTTGAAAGCATAAACAGGTAGGCGACCGCTACCATTGAGCAAGAGGCAGTCGGAAAGATCAATCGATATGTCACCCGCATTGACAATCTCGATCCATTCATCATCACGGATATCAAACTCTAGATCACCGTTCCAGTCACTGCCCGGGGCTGGAAGTATTTCGTTGATCTTGATGGAGGCTTCGAGGGGTAATACCAAAGTGGAGGTCACAAGGAGGCTACCCAAACAAAGAAGCAAAGCGTACCGCATTTCCACAACCTCCCCTCACATGCTTTGCGTGAGCAGCCAACTCTCTTTTGACTAATCTAACTAAACTCTCCAACCACCTCCTTTCCCTGTATTCTCGCAATCAAGTTTACCCCATCGGACCGCATCCTGTCAATGTCTAATCACTAGTGGTAAGGGGGAATGGGTGGGGACATGGTGACCCACCCGGGGTGATTAGAATAGAATTGGGTGTCTTGGGGATGTGAGTTGGAAGGTAGTTCAAAGAGTAGCTGAAGGTGCTAGATGGGTGGCTGCAGATGCCCCGGTGGTGACTATACAACTGCAGGAGGAAGTCGCCGTTGAGATGGACCCCCTGGATGATTCCAACCACTATCAGTCACCAGAAGACATCCACATCATCGATGCGAGGGAATCTGGCTGGGACCTGCTGGCTGATGAAGATACCATCTGGCATGAGCCATCCAGAGAGACTCTGTCAATTTTGAGGAGACTTCTTAGGGGATGATCCAATAAAATGAGGGGGCACAATAAACAACATAGTGTTTCTCCCCCGGAAAGGAGATCAACATGTGCCCCATAGGCCATTATACTATGATCCGTTCACAAGACAACAAGTTTGATCTGAGATTGGGGGAATGGGTGGGGAGATGGTGCTCGTGCACCCTGACAACTAATGTAGCGTTAGCGTCTTTCCTCGGCCCCTAAGAGAGGCCACAATAGGTCTGTTGCCGCCGTGTCTGTGTCACCCCTCACCATACTACTCCAAGAGCACCATCTTCCTGGTGATGGACCCAGCCTCACCATCGAGTTGAACAAAATATACCCCTGGGCTAACCATCGAACCTGCTCGATCACGTCCATTCCATACCACTTCAGGACTAACATCGCCTGCATCTGGCTGCAGCACCTGAATGAGTCGCCCCTCAACTGAATAGATTCGAACGACTGCGTCTTGTGGAGCCTTGACAAGGAAAATCACACGCCCAGAAATTCTCGAAGGATTACTCATGATCTCCAGCACATAACCCCGATCAATCTGTGAGTTTCGGTCACCAACATCAGCCAGATTAGCAACGACTACTGACATTGAAACAGGCACTGTCGGATGGTCATCCCCATATGGGTCTCCATAAACATCCTCCGCACTGACATGAATATCGTAAACCCCATTCTCAACAATCTCACCAGCATCATCCCTGAGTGTGCGAACAGTATCACCCGTCACCCCATCAACCACAATCACGTCAACAAGACGCGCCCAGTCGGTCAGCACAAACTCAATTGCCACCCTCTGACCACATTCAGGATCAAACTGCTCAGGGCAGACCCTAAACTCAATAATCTCCAAATCTATAAGGAGCTCCTTCGCTCCAGAGCGGTTTGTCCACTCCTCGCTAACACCGATCAGATTCCACTGCCAAGCATTCGATACACCTCGCGGGTAATAGAGCTCATCGATCCCCATGCCATGGGAATCATATACGTAGAAACAAGGATGTGAAAAATCGTAATACCAAGCGTTGAAAAGACGCTTGATTACCAATGAACCCGTCTTATCCACCACATACTCAGAACCATGGCAGTCAACATCAATTGAGTATGGTTCGCTGCAGCCTGCCAAATGCTCTCCCAGATCCAAATCACCATCCCACCATAACTCGGGTGTACCAAGCAAATCATAGCCATCAATGAAATAGACCACCCTCCTCTGAGAAGCATCGACTGTGCAAAGATCAGTCTCGCCGCAAGCAACATCAGTTGGAAAGTACGGTGCTGATGGAGCCAAGGGATCTGTGCCCGGTGGAAAAGATGAAGCGGTAAGCTCGCCGTCCAGTGAGAACCTCACAATTCTCGAATTGCCAGTATCTGCCACATAAATTCTCGCAGAAGGACTCTCATATTCACTGCCGAACAGCTCCACACCCATCGGCGATGACAAGCCAGATACCGCACCGATAGTGCTCACGTAGCTTAGACTGCTTCCATCATAGTACAATCTGACCAATCTATTGTTCCCCGTATCCGAAACAATAACATTCCCAACTGAGTTGGCTGCCAAACCCTGAGGATACTTAAACTGACCTACACCACTGCCGTAGCTACCAAAAGCCACTATCTTAGCCGTTTCAAAGTTGGCAGCTATTACCCTACACCATATGGGATCCAAAGCAAACGTTACCCAGTTCCCATTAGTCATGCGGACACATTCAATCGCATCAATTGCACCGAAAAGGTCTACACCCAATTCCTCGTTGGTTCTGTCCCGGTCAACACTGTCCCAACACCATAAGTAGGCGAATCCACAAACCGGAACTAAGACTAGGACCATCGCAACTGGAAATAACCAAAAAAGACTATTGTGGTTTCTTTGACAACGACTCGCACGCATTGCCCGCATACCTACTCTCATGGCCTACCGAAACCTAGCCACTTCGTGACTCCTGACATCGCCAAGCACCTCCATGAGCATTCCACACTCAGCCAGCTTCCATCTAGATCCAACTTTTCTGAGCTTCATGGCACCCCACCTCTTGGAGATAGCCTGACAGCCTCCCCACTCACGAGTATAGACCTCAATAGAGCAGACAACCTCAGCTGAATCGCCCGATATGCGAATAGCATCCTTAGAGATCTCAAGATGCAGGTTCCGAGATCGTAGAGCCTCCCCAAGTTGCTGCGTTGCGAGGAGCAAGGAAGGCACGGCAGGCAATGCGTTGCATTCCCATCGGCTTACCAAGATCTCTCTTAAGCCACGTTTGTTAGAGCTCATAAGGCAATCAGCCAGTATGTTGATAGCAAGCTTGATCTCCTCCTCAGGGCTTAGGCTCATTCGTTCAAGTCCTAGATCGTCCCTGTGAGTGGTTGCTCCCAACTTCCCCACAGTTCTGCCGGAGCCAACACAAGCCTGCCCATCCTGAAGAACCCCCGGACTGTTACCCGCTGCGTCTACAAGACCCAAAATGCCCACCCCCGCTGCCACAACGGCCATAAACCTCAATCGCCTATCCACCAACATCACTCCCTCAACTTCGACTTCTCAATCTCAAGAATGCGCAGCCACCGATGAAGAAACCGATTCCGCCGATAACCCCGCGGCAACTCATAAAGAATGCTCATATCAGCCCCAGCACCTTGAACCCTAGACAAAGCAAGTTCAATTCGTGCAGATTCCCAATAAGGTGTCCCCTCATAGTCACTCAGCAAACGCTCGTACTTCTCTATCGCTTTCTTATAGTCCCTGCGTGTGAAGTCAATCCGTGCCAGATAATACAATGCATAGCCCGCATAAACACTTTCAGGCCATCTCGCCACAACCTCGGAATATGCGTCTATGACCGGAGGAGGATAGTCCTCCATGTCCGTCTTGATAAAAATATCGGTATTATCCGAGAGAAAGACCTCCCGAGCCTCAAGCTCACCCTCAGGTGTCGCCTTCACCAATACCTCAACCTCACCAGATCGTAACCTGATGATAGCCGGTGAGTGCAAGTCAACCTCGCCCAACCAGGAACTGGACTCATAAGTCGCAGTCAGCAAGTAACGACCAGGCTCAGGCATCATAAGAAACTTGCTTTCCCCGCCACCCTTATCCCAATACAAAAGAGTCACAAACCCATAAAGGGAATCCCCAGGTGCCAGAGGTCTATATGTCGGTATCCAGCACACAAAATGGCCATGATACTTGAGGTACGAAACTGAACTGTCACGCTCACTAGAAACCAGTATATCTAGCCTTCGCCCAGAAGGATGCAACAACACTGGCACTCTAACCGTGCTGTCACTCCCATTCACAAGTGCGATTCTCAACACCACAGGCTCACCCACATACACTTCCCGCTTTACCACGCTCAAATCCAACCTCAATCCCCTTGAAGTATCCTCCGCTAATGCTAAGTCCACCAGCCCAAGAGAAAACCCCATCAGCAGCAAACACACCACACTGTAACTCATGAACCTTAGACTCAAATAACGTGCCATCATGGCCTCCCAAAAGCTCGAATCGCATCAATCTCATCATCAGTGTATTCTCTTAGAGTCCACTGATGCATGTCCCGAACCATCATACAAAGATTCAAAGGAGGATCACAGGGACCTGCCCAAGGATCCTTCAATGGCTCAACGTCCTCTAGCCCAAAACAGTGACCAAGCTCATGCAGCGTGATGGCTCTTGAAGCTACCTTAAAATCAAGCTCGTAGCATTCTCTGA
>JALGWB010000166.1 GCA_025774405.1 bacterium | reverse complement strand
CCACCACAGTTCAGGGCCAATGTCGCCAACAGAACAATGAGTGCGAAGTTCCTCACTGCAAACCCTCCTCAACAGAAAAAAGGAATGGTGCAACGCACCATTCCAGCATATACGGGAATTGCCAAAGGTAAGTTTGCCATCCGATATCGCTCCGATCTCGGTATTCCACCGAGCCCTTTAAGCCTAAGCCAGCAGTAGCAAACTTACCTCCTAGACCACTCCCTTCTTCAGAACTTTTGATTTTACTATACCACATAACTTCCACTAAGTCAAGTTGTTGGGAATTTGCACAGTGCAAGCCCCAGTTGCAACTTGCAATACAGTTGATGCGCCACTGAATACATCGCAATTCACTAATGCGTTCCTCCTCCAGCGAATTTGGCACAAGCCGAATACAAGCGGCTTTCGAGGGTGATGCCGTCGCAATTTGCGTGCCATTTAGTGGGACGCTTTTGCAAGTATCGCAGCGAAGAGAATCGGTAGGATGATCTCGTGGTGGGCGATGAAGTTATAGGTTGTAGCACCGAGCAGACGGGGGCGCTCCACGATGTTTTTCAGTGGACGGTAAAGTCTGTACATATCGAAATTTGCAGTGGTAAAAGGGGCAAGATCGATACCTCTTGCGCGTGCAATTGCTAAGGCCTTAAGGAACACCTCTGGCATGATCACAGCGGAACCTATATTCAGGAGCACACCACCCTTGAGATTGCCAACGATGTCAGCGAAAATCCAAAAATCCCTCATAGTCGCAAATCCGAGCGCTGCTCCATCCACCAGATCGTGCTGATGTATGACGTCAGTGCCAATGGCGACATGGATGGTCAGCGGGATATCATTGTTACCGGCAGAAGCAATGATGCTGACCTTCCCGTTGGGTGGCTTCCTCTCAGCTAGCATTTTGATCACTGCCCTTCCGAAGCCAACCCTTTCCCGGTGCGCAGACCTCGCTGCCTCAGCAAAGAAAGCCGATGTTTCAGCTGTCATTCCAAACTCACCGCTTTTCAGTGAACTCTCCACATCCTCAGAGGTCCGTCCCCACAATGCAATCTCTACATCATGGATAGCGCATGCCCCATTCATAGCGATCGCAGTTACCACCCTCTCATTCACAAGGTGTGCGATCAGCCCTCCCAGACCGCACTTCACGACATGGGCACCCATCATGAGAACCACGTGTCTATCGGCTCGGCGAGCCTTCACGATTTCGTCAGCAATCTGTTTGAGATCCTTTCCTGCCAATATATCTGGAATCATATTCGAAAGCCCTTCATACCAGCCGAAGTTAGTGGGTAACGAAGCAAAGCTGTCGACGAATACCTTGCTCGGACGATCACCGATTGAGATCTTTTTTGGTTGCTTTGGATTAGACTTGCCCTCAGCCATTGTCTCTCTCCTTGCCTTCACGATCGCTTGATGTCGACCAGAACAGCATTTATGGAGCCTATTATGACCTTGCTTTTCATCATTACCGGAATATGAGTCGAGTCGGTTGAAAGCCAGACAGTGAGCCTGCCTTTGTGCTGGAAGATACCACTTGCCTTGAGGATGGGCTCAACAACGTAACACTCAAAGGTCCCCGCCGGCACGCTAACGGTCTCAGTTCGGAGCACCTTGACTTCAAGTGGATAATTCTTGCCATCGGCGTGATTCTTGATGAAGACGCTGTTGCCGACCTTAAGGTGCAGAGTCCTGATGTAGTAGAGTGAGGAAAGCACATCCTGGACGCCTTCAGGTACAGGTATTTGCTTCCCATCGGGATAGACTGCCAGGTGGTTGACTTGGTCAAAGACGACAACCTTGTGAGCCCTGTAGTTACCCTCTCTGACATTCTTCTCATATCGCCACGAATATAGTTTCTCAACGTCCATCAAGGATTCGACGCTGTCCCTGACTTCGAAGAACAGTGAAAAGGGCATAGTCGATCTGGCCTCAGACACTATGCGAAAGCATTTACCACCCTCACAATCCACAATCTCACTCACTTCCATCGTGGCAATACCTGCCTTGATAATCCCATAGCGAACCGCAAAGGTAAGTTTCTCCCCGACTCCAAAGGGTAGATCTTCGGGCGTCGACCCACTGCCGACTGCTGCGATCACAATCACTATCGGTAAGAGAACCCTTTTCATCAGTCTAACACTACCTGGTTTTCTGCCAGCAGACGATTGACAGTCCCAAATACTTCCTCGACAGAAATCGTTTCCGTGCAAGCATTACCTCGCTCACAATCCCGCTTGAAGCACGGAGAGCATTCGAAACCCTTGTAAATATATCTTGCCACTGGTGAGATTGGTCTTGTCCACGCTGGGTCCGAAGAGAAGAACAGACCAACGACAGGAATGCCAAGCGCTGCTGCCAGGTGCATACCTCCACTATCATTTGCCACCGCTCCACGTGCGGACTTCAGCAATCCAATGAGTGAACCCAGATCAATCCGACCGCACAGGTTTCGCCCGACCGTCTTCATCAACGCATGCATCGTGTTGCAGGCCTCGGAGTCACTGTTGCTACCCAAGATCACCGGCGTAGCGTTCAATCTATCAGCAACAAGATCCGCCAGCAAGGCAAATCTGCCAGCGTGCCAGCGTTTCGCTGCACCGTAGGTTGCACCTGGGAAGAAACAAAAATACCCACCTGCTTTCAGGTCATATTGTTCCCGAATCCTTTTCCCCTTTGCAATGTCCTCGTCCAATGGATCAAGGGCAGGTATCCGATTGTGTACCTTTATTCCCAGACTCTCAGGTAGCCGGCAATAGCTCTCAAGGAGGTGTTCACCCCACCAATGCTGGCTCACCCTATCGGTATAGAGCGCAGCGAGTGCACTGTCGCTGAAGCCAATCCTTCTCGGCACCCTTCCCAGATAACAGGTTATGGCGGAAGTCGCAGACCTGGTGAAGCTGAAAACAATGACGGGCCTGAACTGCCGAAGGATACGGCCCCCTTTGACGGCTGAGACAACTGAGTTCACAATACCTGCGCCTGCCGTTCTCGTTTGAAAGACGAGGGTTTCAGGCACACGCTTCATAACCTCGTATGAGATATTCGAAGCCAGAATAACAAGCCTGCCCCGTCTTGCACATTCGGCAATTGCCTTAATGGCCGGTATCGCCAGGACTGAATCGCCCAGCCAATTGGGAACCTTAGCTGCAAAAATGGTTGACTTAGTCATTGGGTTTCACCATCTGACTGACCAGGGAGGCAATCACTTGCGGCTCAATTGAATCGAGACACTCCCGGTGTCGATACTTACAGGGACGATTTCCGTGATAGCTGCACGGGCTGCATTTCAGGTCACGGTAGACGACAATCGACCAGGGTGCCACAGGACTGAAGCCTAGCAATGGCGACGTAGGACCGAAAATTGCCAAGACAGGTGTCCCAACCGCAGCCGTAAGATGCATGAGACCCGAATCGTTTGTGACGACGGCCTCACAGAGTGAAAGCAGCGCAGCAAGTCTGGTCATGTCCTCCTCAATAGCCTGCCTTACCCTTTTGTCCCCAACCTTTTGAACTGTTGCTGCAATTTCGGAGCGATCCACAGGTGAACCAATTATGACGATGTCCCACCCTTCGCTCTTCAGCAGATCGGCTAGCACCGCAAAGCGCTCCTGACCCCATTGCTTATGAGGACTGCTGCCACCAGGACAGAGCCCTATCCATCGTCCCTGATTGTACTCACTTGAGACAGATTCAACCACACTCGTCGGGGGCACTATTGTCGGTAGCGAATATGTCTCAAGCCCCAGCCTGGCAATCGCTCTCGAGTAAAGATCGACTGTATGCATCAACCTGCCCCTCCAAAGCCATGGTAGATGGACCAGAATCAACCGCCTGAGCCACTGTCTGGTATAGCGTATGGTCGTCTGTGCCTTGAACACCTGTGTTATCATTCTGGATCTGAAGCTGTTTTGAAGATCAATTACGAGGTCAAAATCGGATCCACCTGCTTCCCTGACCAGCTCCTTCAGGGATCTATCCTTCGAAAAGGGTATAACGTGGTCAACATTCGTAAACATTTTCACCAGGTCACTGTATTCCTCCTTGGTGAGGAACCAGATGCTCTTGTCAGGGAAAGCGCACTTCAAAGCGCTTGTGACGGGTTCGGTCAATACAATGTCACCGAAGGAACTCAATCTCAGCAATAGTATTCTACGACTTATCACGTTTGACATTCCAGGATCTAGCTCTCATGAACCGATTCGGAGGGATCCTTGAATTGCAGATCGTACAGCCTGCGATAGGTTCTGCCCGCAGCAAGCAGGTCAGCATGGCAGCCACTTTCAACGATACGCCCGTTCTCAATCACGAGGATGATATCAGCATTGGTTATTGTCGAGAGCCTGTGGGCAATGACAAAGTTCGTACGATTCTTCATCAGCCGATGAATGGCTTCCTGAACAAGTCTCTCTGATTCGGTATCGAGTGAGGAAGTTGCTTCGTCGAATATCAGTACCTGTGGGTTCTTGAGTACAGCCCGAGCAATAGCTATCCTTTGACGCTCGCCCCCTGACAGCCTTATACCACGATCACCAATAAAGGTGTCATATCCTTCAGGGAGCCCCATTATGAAGTCATGAGCATTTGCAGCTTTGGCGGCTTCGATGACCTTCTCTATTGGCATATCCTTGAGCCCATAGGCTATATTGTTGCGTACCGTATCGTTGAAGAGGATCGTCTCCTGGGTGACGATTCCCATCAACCTTCGGAGCGATTGAATTCGAATCCTTCTTATGTCACAACCATCAACCCTGATACTGCCCTCCGTCGGATCGTAGAAACGTGGTATGAGATCAACAAGGGTTGACTTGCCAGCCCCACTCGGACCAACGATAGCAACAGTCTGTCCCTTCCTGACCTTGAAACTCACATTCCTGAGGACATACTCATCTTCATACCTGAAGCTGACATTGATGAATTCGATAGAATCGTTGATGGTATCTATATCGACAGCGTTGGGTAGATCGACTATCTCAGGCTGAGTATCGAGCCACTTGAAAATGCGCTTGGCTGCAGCAATCCCCTCCTGTATCCTTGCATTGGCATGAGTGAGCTTCTTTGCGGGATGTATTGTCAAGAGCATGGCAACAAGAAATGCTATGAATTTCTCCGGTTCGAGGAGCGCTCCTCCAAGCACTTGAGTTCCGCCATACCAGAGCACGATCAGTGCACCAGTGGCAC
>JALGWB010000165.1 GCA_025774405.1 bacterium | reverse complement strand
GTGTGTCAGATGTTGCCCCGAGGCCCTTGAACAATGCACCTATGCTAAGTAGGACAATCACAACAATGGAGACCACGACTGTTACTGAGAGGGTAAGGCTATCTGTTGTGAGCCTTCTCACCTTGGGTTGATCCCCCTCACCTATTGCCCTCGAGATAACAGCCGCCGCTCCAGTGCCCAACCCGAGAGCGACACTGTTGACAACAAGGACAACCGGAAAGGTGAAGCCCATCGCTGCGAGCTGAAGTGCCCCGAGACGACCTACAAAGAAAGTATCAACAAGGTTGAAAGCGACGATACCGAGAAGCCCTGCAATCATTGGGAGACTAAGTCTCAGGAGAGTCAATCCAACCGCGCCTTCAATCAGCCTGGCAGAGATCGGGGATCCACCGTCGCGACCGTTTTCGGGGCTCTTTAGCATGAGTGTGTTCCTAAATCTGTTACGCTAGATGCTGTTGAAAAGCTCACCCGCCTTCAGACTACGTCGAACAGCTTCAGCAATCGCTTCTGTTCATCCGAAAGTACGAGACTTAGGTTGCGCTGCTCAGGATATATCTCAGCCTCCTCCCAAAATGCAGACACAACACTCGTAGCTGTTCCGATTGTCACTCCTCGGCTCTTAAGCCGCTCGAAAAGTCTGTTTGAGTCAAAGAGATAGACATTCGAAATCACTAATGGTCTTGTCGTACCGCGCGACGATGCAGGCGCCGACTTCGGTCCGGTTAGTACGAGATAGTAGTACTGTCCTGCCCTTGAGCGTCCCTTCGGTGAAGTAGCCATCGACAGCCTTCTCCGTAGCTGACGGGCTCAGTCTTATCCCGAAGATTCTTGAGGCAATATACTCCCCTATGCTCCCTGTGGCGGCAGGACGCCCAATAATCTTGGAAATACTTGCTTCGATCCTGTTCCTTTCGTGAATCAGTCTCGCGAGCTCCTCAAGCCTTTCCATTCCCCCTCCGTTCAATCGCTCCTATCACTTTCAGCGAGCATTGTAGGCTCAAGCCTTAAGAAATTCAAGGTGCGCTTCATTGACAGAAAACGGCTTCTGTGACACAATCCCCATAGCAGATTCCAAAGTCCGCTTCAGGGCGACTTTGATGGCGACCTCGATAGCTGATCGGCAAGTACGCCGGGGCTCCGGAATCAAAAGGAGAAAATGGTATGAGGATCATCAAGTGGAAAGACTCTCCAACAGCACCCAATCCGCATGGCGTTGACACAAGAAAGCTGTATGACAGTGGACACGCTCAGGTGGTTCACATAACTCTCAAACCTGGTGAGAGCCTCAAGAGACATGTTACACCCGTTGATGTCATCTTCTATGTGCTTGAAGGACACGGTGTAATCGAAATCAGTGAAGAGAAGCAGGAAGTGGGGCCAGAGACCTTAATCGATAGCCCCGCCCGCATACCTCACCGCTGGTCGAACCCGGGTCAGGAGATCTTACGCTTTCTCGTCGTCAAGGTGCCCAGACCGACCGAATCTACCAGGCTGCTATGAATGTGTGAGTTTCCGGATCTTGCCCACTATGGATGGTGTGGAATGTGTACAGCCTGTCTTGTTGCCCTTGGACATCACTGCTGTTGTCGAGATGTTGCCTGCAATGCACGCCTGGCATAGGCTTCGATATAGCCCTCACCTCTGTCGAGATCGAGAATGCGCCTGTATGCAGCGCGCATCTTCTCCTTTTCACCCATTGTTTCATATATTCTGCCCAGTCTGAAGTAGATGGGCACGCAAAAGGAGCTCAGGGAATCACACGCAAGGGCTGCTTGGAAGGCTCCAATCGCATCCTTGTCCCGCCCAAGGTTTGCAAGTGCTACCCCAAGATGATACCCATAGCCTGCACAGGGTCTCAGCGACATCGCTCGCTCGAGATACTCGACGGCAGTGGAGTCCTGCCCTGTAAGATAGGCAATCCAACCTTTCTGAAAAGTCTCAACCTCGTCCCAGGCCTCCGTGCCAACAATCCGGTCGGCGGAGACGGAACGAAGATTGCATTGAGCTTGCTTGCCCTGGAGCTCATCCTCAAGACTGAATCCAATGAACCTGCTGTAGGCAGCTGGTGCAGGTCCCTCAGCAACCCAGAAGCTGAGATCGTCTGGACAAAAAACCACACTAAGCATGTTGGCGGGTGTTCCGATGATGTCCCCACCGAGTGCCTCACATCCAAGATGAACATCATATCTATCGCGCAGGACGCTAATCACTCGGTCGAGATTGAACCTGCCGTGCAATGATTCAGCCAACTGACCAAGTCGTTCGTACCGCGCAAATGTATCTGGATCCTTGTTCTCAGCATAGAAGAGCTCCGGAGTCGTAAAATGGTTTGAGGAATAGATAACATCATTTCCAGCCTTTCGCACTGCAAGCTGCTCAGATGTCATCTCCACCACGACTGCATATGGAGGTTCATCATCTGCAAGAAGCAGATTAGCCGTTCCCCTCCTTGGTCCTTCTTCGAGGATTGCTATGGCTTGCTCAATACTTGAAGCCTTCTCCAGCACCTTTCTAAAAAGCTCCCACAAGAAAGGAGCATCCATGATCGTTTCCCCGGGCGTCTCAGCGTGCATGTAACCAACTGAGAGTCCCCTTGCATTCATTCCAGTGTGAACGCCCTCGGGATACTGACCACACCACCCAATGGCGACAAACGGAATCGCCCCATCCGGCTCCACAATAAAGACTGCGCGATAGCGATCGATCACTCCATTGCCAGGGAAATCAAAATTGCGTCCATGCCAGACCTTGCCGTCATCTGATGCAGAACCAAAGGCAGCGATATTCGTGCAGCCGCCGACAAACCTTTGCATGACGCGATGCTTCTTCGCCGCTGCAGTAAAGGCAGCGATCTCATCCGCAAGAAGTCCCTCGTATTGGTCGCGCATCTCACCTTCAGTGCCTCGCAGGTGAACAACAATGATGCCTTCCTCATCAAGGCGATAGCCTTTGCCGTAGGATGTCTGCTCACCGAGCAAACGGGCGGGTTGTTCAGCACATGCCAGCAACAAGGCTGCAGCCACTAATACAACCATAAACCGCCTACCATCCCACACAATTCTCAACGTTCTCATCTCACACCTCCTTTATACCCGGTTGCAACCCTACCAGCACTCACCAGTAGCGTCAAGTGAGGTTAGAGTTGCCGCTGTTGCCTGGCACGCATAACTGTTGCGTGGGTTCATTTAGGCTTGCTCGCCTCAAGCCAGATGTGACATGATAATCTGACCTGAACGGAGTCTGAGCAAAATCCTTAGAAGACGGCGAAAGGAGGTTTGCAGTGAGAACTGGCTCGCTATTGCTCGTGCTCATAGCCCTTATCGGTTGCTCCAGTATGAGCATATACGTTGAATACGATCAGCAAACTGACTTCAGTCGTTACAAAACCTTTGCCTGGATCGAAACTCAGCCGAGAAGAATGCCCGCAAAACGCATTGATGCTCACATTCTTGACAGCCGTATCAGGGAAGCAGTCGAAGCTGAGCTCTCCGCCAGGGGCTTCAGGCTAGTGCCCAGGCCTGAGGCTGATCTCCTTGTCATCTATCACGTCGGTGCCAAGAACAAGGTGGATGTCACCCACTATGGCTACCGCTACGGTCCTCGCGGTCGCTGGGTCGGACACCGGGTTGAGGTGACCAAGTACAAGGAGGGAACACTCATAATCGACATCATTGACGCTCGTCTTAAGGAACTCATCTGGCGTGGGAGTGCTGTTGGAGCAGTCTATTCGGCAGGTGATCTGGATCGCAAGCTTACAGATGCGGTCGGGAGGCTCCTTGAGCATTTTCCACCCGGGTGAGAAGTCAGTGGAACCAAAAATTCGAGTCACCTGGGCTGATGAGCTGCCTGAAACAAGGATATAGAGGCACAGGGAGGGAGGACATCCTCAGGATGCCTCATTTTTGTATCGCTTGCGGAACTTGCATCTCGACCGAGCAAAAAGCTTGACAGAACCTCCGTTTTTTTGTTAATCTTTGCGCTGTAAAAATTGAATAGTTGTCTCTCGGTGTCCATGAGGGACTGAAAAGGGAAGTGAGGTGTGAATCCTCCACGGTCCCGCCACTGTGATTGGCGAGCACTGGTTCGGCAGACCACGGGCTGCCTCGCCTGGAAGGTGAACCAGGGCACTTGAGCCATAAGTCAGGAGACCTGCCGGGAGACGCCCATGCAACTCTTCGAGGACAAAGGGATGGGCAACCCGATCTCTTTGGAGGCGAGAGTCGGGATTTTGTTCGCCCTGAACCTGCATGGGAAACCGTACACCAAGCGAGGGTTCTTGGGTGGGACGGATACTCGCTCTCATAGGATTGGCAGTTGCTCTGACTCCCACGAGTCTACGGGCTACCTCGATTGCTTTCCGCGACACGATTTTTGAGATCCCCGAGATAGTCGTTGAAGCCCAAAGGCTCTCAAGGCTCGAGAATCTCAAGAACCGACCGACCTTCATCAGCATAGTTCCAATGGACGATGCGAACAGGAGGCTTTCCAGCGCTGCCGACTACCTTGCCAGCGTGGTTGGATGTCATATTCAGTCAACCGGAGGCTATGGCGCTTTCAGCACGGCATCGGTGAGAGGAGCCTCAGCCAAGCAAGTACGAATCTTCATCGACGGCATCCCGGTCAGCCAGGCCGAATCAGGCATCATCGATCTTGCCAATCTGCCGATCGGCTCGCTTGAGAGGATTGAGGTATACCGTGGCTTCGGTCCGTATGACCTCTCAGGGAGCTCAATTGGTGGCGTGATAAACTTTGTAACGCGTTCACCGCAGAAGAACCATGCTCAAGTCTCGTTCTCTTATGGCTCATGGGCAACGAAACGCTTTCAAGCCTCCTATTCACATGCAAGTCCCACCTGGGACGTATTCACTACCGCCAGAGTCCTCACGACCCGCGGTAACTTCAAGTTTCTCGATGACAATGGCACGCCATACAACCCTGACGACGATGAGATAACTGAGCGCATAAACAACGACCTCAGCGAGTATGAAGGCTTCGTCAAGTTCACTCGCCACTTCGGAAAAGCTCAACTCATTGCTTCCAACCAATTCTATCGCCGCGAGCAGGGGCTTCCTGGTTATAGCTCCCTCCAATCCAGGACCCAGCGTATGGAGCGAACCTATAATCTCACCCATATCGCCTGGCATGGGAACAACGTGAGGCTTCCCATCCGAGCCGGCATTTTCTACCTCTATC
>JALGWB010000164.1 GCA_025774405.1 bacterium | reverse complement strand
AGCTGTTCGATTGGATGGCTTATTCGGCGTGCTATGATTCTTGCGATGATGAAAGATGCAATAACCATGATTCCAACGATAACTGATATAATTGCGATTAGGAATAACCCCTGCGAGCGTACATAGAGCGGTAAAGAGCTGTATCGGCTGAGATCGTCACCGGTACGTCGCATCATTTCCACTGTGCCTTTTTCAAGCATAAAGCCAGTGACAAGGGCTGAATCAGGGCTGATCCTTATGGCTGAACCTATTATGTCGGGATCTGAGAACACAACTCTTGTGACAGATCTTGTGACAGATTCATTCGGTGTAAAGACTCTGGCACTGAGGAGCGGATCGACCCGTCCCGTTCGGCTCGGATAGCTGATGGCGCGCAGCCAAAGTGAATCCTGGAGAACATAGAGAACGGCAAAATCAACGTGATGAATCTTTGTAATCCTTCCCATGATATTGGAGATCTCGTTCTGCGAGCTCGGCTGCTCGAGACCATAGAGCTCACCTAAGTGGAACGCTGCCGCGTCAGCGCTTTGTTCAAGATGCAACTTTAATGTCCTTGCAAGCTCAAGTGAGGTTCTGGCTGATTCCTTTAGCACAGGACTGCCGACTCGCTCAAGGTAGCGAACGACGTAGCGTGCGCCAAAGAAGGTGACCAGCAGAGCAGGTCCGACGGAGAGGATGAGCATAACTGCCAAAAGGCGCCTTTCGAACTTGCCAAGGGTTCTCATAGCTGGCTAAACCGAGTTTTCTTGACCTTCTCTGCCATTTCGACTACCCATTGAAATGCTTTGCATTCACATCATGAACGTGCCTCAGTTTGCGTCTTATTGAGAGCACCGAGATATCATCGCCTTGCTCTCTGCCACGCGTAAAGGCTCTTACCTCATCAAGGATAGCATCAAGTATTGTCTGGGCTGAAGCATTTCTGTGCTTGATCAGGGTCTCGACAAGTTTTTGCTGTTCAAACATCTGATCTTCCAAATTGAGGGCTTCAGTCACACCATCACTGACTATGACCAGGCTATCGCCGGCGTTGATCTTACAAGTTCCCTCGGAACAATCATAGTGCGGGAGAATTCCCAGCACAGTGCCTCCAGAGCTGAGTTCCTCAAACTGCCCGGATGCCCGCTGGAGAATCGCCGGGGGATGACCGCAGTTGACATATTGCAGCAATCCCTGGTCGCAGTCAATGAAGCCAACAAAAAGGGTAACAAAGGTTTCCGGAGAGCTCACTTCAGCCAGATAGCGATTGATTTCATCAACAATGGTGGCTGGATTGCTGCCCAACTTCTCTGACAGGCTTCTGACCATTGCATGGATGCTTGCCATAACCATTGATGCCCCTAGCCCTTTGCCTGAAACATCACCCTGGGCGATGAGAATGTGATTGTGTGTGACCTGAAACACATCATAATAATCGCCGCCAACAGCTCGTGCAGGCACGCATAGAGCCGCGAATTCCCATGTGGGGTTACTCGGAAGTGTTTTGGGGAAGAGATTGGTTTGCACCTGCCTGGCGATTTCAAAGTCTCGTTCGATTTGAGCCTGACGTCTTGTCATCTCTATGATGCGCTCACGATTGGCCTTAAGCTGCTGAGCCATGTTGTTAAATGATTCTACGAGAAGCCCCACTTCATCTCTTGCGGTGAGGTTCACGCGATAGTCGAGGTCACCAGCGGCTAAGTGCTTGGTGGCAGCGGCGAGGCGCTTTATGGGAAAGCTTATCCTTCGAGCGAGCGCTCTCGACAGCAAAGTTGCTGAAACTGCTGCTGCCGCTACAATCATGGATAGGATGAGGGTGATATATAGACGCATGCTTGTTACCCATTCACCAGCAGATCCGTAAAGACTCAGATCCTCACCGGTCTTACGCATACGGCTTGTCAACCCGTGTTCAAGCGCAAGCCCGACAACGGCCGTGGTATCTTCAGCTAACGGCAGAGCCGATGCAATCAGATCTGGATCGGAAAGATCGATACGCAGTGGGGACCGGTTTTGACCGAGGTTGCCAACCATAACTGAATCGGCTCGATCGAACTTCTCGGGCAGACTCTTTATCAGATGCCATCCTCCTTCCCTGCGAACATAGAGGCAACAAAAATCCGCGCCGGCCTCGGCGGCAGCCCATCTGAAGCGCTCTTCTGCTGATATTTGCTTGTCCGAGCTGCTGTATGCACTCTTGAAGCGCCTTGCTGCCGCGGCGGCATCGTATTCGAGACGAGAGGCTAGCCGTCTTGCGATTTCCATTGAGTTTTCAAAGGAGGCTTTAAGCGAGGGACTGCTGATCTTTTCAACCGGTGCGAGCAGAAGATTCATGCTGAGGATGGCTATCAGGAGGGCGGGCACAATGGAGAGAAGCAGAAACAGCAACAGCAATCTTGACTCAAAGCCGCGAATCCGAATGGCGGATCTCCTCCCTCACGTTAGCCCTGCAGCCTCAGCAGCAAGCTTGCCCAGCTGACCGCAGCCAGCCAATATGTCGCTTCCGAGGCTTCTCCTTAAAGTAACATTCATACCTCTGGCTTCAAGAAGCGAGACGAATTTTCTGGTATCGCTCGAGTTCGGGGGCCGATAATGGCATCCAGGAAAAGGATTCAGGGATATGAGATTTATCTTCGTCGGTAGGCCCTTGAGAAGCCTGGTAAGAGCTTGTGCATCTTCCGGAGTGTCATTGAAGCCACCGATGAGGACGTATTCAATTGTCAGCAGGCGCTTCTTCTTCGAGTAGTAGTAACGGGCTGCAGCGAGGATCTCTTTTATGCTGGACTTGCTCGCCTCTGGCATGATTTGTCGGCGTTTGTCATCCACTGGACTGTTTAATGAGACTGCAAGCTTTATCTCATAGGGCGATTGAGCAAGTCTTGCGATCTTGTCGGGGATGCCGCATGTCGAGATTGTGATGTGACGTGAACCGATGCCGATTTCTTCAATCATTATTTCCACAGCCTTGAGCACATTGTCAAAATTGGCCAGGGGTTCGCCCATGCCCATGAAGACAACATTTGAAAAAGGGCGGTTTGACAGGTTGCGCCGGGAACCAGGCAATGTGAGATTGCTCAGATAGCATCTGACAAAGTTCACTTGATCGACCATCTCCCCCGGTGAGAGATTCCTTTGCAGACCCATCGTGCCTGTTGCGCAAAATCTGCATCCGAAGGCACATCCAACCTGCGAGGATATGCAGAGGGTAGCCCCTCTGGAATGTGGTAGGTAAACGCTTTCGATGTACTTGGCATCATCAAGTCTGAACAGGTACTTGGTAGCACCATCCTTGGTGGATACAATCTCATCCTGAAGTTCCACGTGTTTAATCGTGAAATCGCGGGCAAGCTGATCTCTCAGGCTCAAAGGCAGGTTGGTCATGTCAGCAAAGGATACAGCGCGCTTGTGGAACAACCAATCACAGATTTGAGTCGCCCTGTACTTCGGTTGTCCGAGCTTGCAAATAACATGGCTGATCTCGGTGCGGTTAAGATCGTTGATTGCTATCATGGCTTTAAAGGAAAAGACATTTCGAGGCAAGGTCCTGGATACCGAAGGGTCTGAGTGCCTTCTCCATGATCGATTTCATCTCCTTGATGGTTGATGAGGCCAGCTCGGGTTTAGTGTACGTGGAAAGGCGCCTGTCAACTTCACTTCTTGCCTCCTCAACGAGACGTCTCGGGTTGACTTTGCCTTGGTCTTTGTGTGCCTTGCGGTCAATTATGGCTGAAGGATAATAGGCCTCATGCTTGTAAAGCGCCAAAGTCTGCTCTGTCGTCAGGAAATTTCCCTCGTCAATGCCTTCCATGATCGCGTCGATACCAAGTGACTTGCCCCTGGGCTCAAGACCTCTCTTGAAGCGACGGACCATCCCGCAGATTTCATTATCGAGAATTAGCTTTTCAAGGCATTGGCAACTCTCAAAATTGAGCATTCCAGGACCTGAGACAAAGTCGATCCTCCCTGCTGCAGCCATAACAAGTGTCATTGCGGTTTCCATGCCAGCCTGTGCGTCCAGTGCCTTTGCATCACTCATACCAAGGTAAGCCTGTGTCGGCAATCCGAGATGCTTGCCAACCTCTGCATAGGCTAGATCAATAAGCAGAGTTTCGATCGCACCCATCGGAGAGGTCGAGTGGCGCATGTCGAAAAGAGCAGGTGAACCCCCGTAGATGATTGGCGAACCAGGAGTCCACGCCTGATGAATCACGATGCCACTTATGGTCTCGACGGTATGCTGAACAACAGTTGCGAGTAAGCTCATTGGCGCCAGTGCACCTGGCAGAGGCATGGCTATGAGTTCAGCGGGAATCGCATTCTGAGCACACTGGCGAAGATCATGGCAACCCAGTTTCGACCACCTCAGTGGAGATGATGGGCAAACGTCGAAAATCGCGCATGGCTTCGAACGGAGCGAGTCATGACCCGTTCTGGCAAGCAGCATGTCACGCATGACTCCGAAGCCCGCTTCCGAGAAAGTACCCGTGACGATGGGTTTGGTCGAGAGCAAGCATGAAACATACAAGCGGATGCTATCACTTACCTCCTCCGGCACGTCTGAAGGGATGAGGCCAGTGCTTGTCGCTTCGATGTTCTCAAGCGTGTGACAGACTTTGGAGAAGTCAGCCACATCCTTAGTGCTTGGAAGTCGCATCTCTGAGGCAGATGCGTCGAAAACGAAAAGAGCTGCTGAACCTGGATTGAAATGTATCTCACCGTCACCGAAGCTGAATACCGGGTTACCCTCAAGATCGAATAGCTTGAGCTCCTTGGGTGCTGTAGAAAGAGCGGTCTCGATCATATCATGTGAAAACCTTACTCGTTTCTCACCAGTGCCCACCTTCGCCCCCATCTGGCTCAGAATGTCCACAGTCTCATCTTCCTCGACAACTACACCTGTCTCTTCAAGAATTCTATAAGTCTCTTCAAGAATCAATTGAATCGTCTTCTCTTCCAGTATGGTTATGCGGGGCCTCTGAGCTTCCATTGTGCACCTGCCTTTCAGTGAATCGGGGTTTTTCTTCTTTTTCATACCTGACCCTTGCACCGATGTCAAGCCAATGGACGCTTGTGCACGTTTTTGGCTCCGACCCCTTTTGGGGGGATTTGCGGATTTTGGCTTTGTATGGGAGTTGACGGGGGCTGAGTGAGATGGTATAAACGTATTCGGATGAGTGAATACTTTTTTGGGGGGTTGCCATGGTTGATGCGAAGTTC
>JALGWB010000163.1:5230-9183 GCA_025774405.1 bacterium | reverse complement strand
ACGCTACCACTGAGAGAATCACAGAAACTCAAGGTGGAATCCGGGCCAGTGGCTTTGAGAAGAACCTCTCCTGCCGGATCAAATGCCTCAGTCTTCATATAAGCCAGCATACCTTGATATGAGTCAAACAAATGGGCTCTCGGCACGATGAAAGCTCTCGGAAGATAATCCTGATTTATCCAGCCAATAGGCTGAGGCCGCTGACCACCCACATCGGCAACACTCAGAATGTATTTCACATTAAGCAAGTCAAGTATCCTTGAACTGAGAGCTTCTCGCTGACGAAACGGAATGATTCGCCGTCTAAGGGCAGCATTGCCAACAGCTGTTACCGTACTGTCAATTGCGCCCAGGAGCTCAATGTAGTAGTTCACGTTAAGGGCATCGTAACCGTGGATGTCATCAAGGCGCACAAGGGTTGCGGTATTGGCAGGCAATACGTCCGAACCAAACTTAGCAATTCGCCACATTTCACTTTCCGACTTGAGCTCATCAACGAAATCACTCTGCGGAACGATGCTCGAGGCCGGCTGAGTGACCTTGAATTTCATCCCCTTAGGAAGCAGATCAACAAGCACAATGCAAACCGACACTATCATGAAGGCCTTTAGTGATATCCTCCTCAGCCAAACCATACTGACAAGAATCACCGACAGCAGGCTCAGTATGACAAAGACTGTTATCTTGGGCAGAACATAACTCCGATAGACATCAAGTGATACCTTCCCCACAGCTCCCGCCGCAATACTTTCAATACCAGCATCGAACAGCCAGAAAGCCAGCGCCAGCGCCAGCGCGCCAAAACAGATGGAAACAATGATCGCCGACCTATGTTTAGCGGCAGCCACTATGTCAAACCCTTTACCTGCAAGCATCGCTGTTGAGAACGTGTAAACCAGGATCACTCTGTCGATCCTCGAGAAGTTGAAGCCTGGCAGGTGATAAAGAATCCGCAAAAGGCCGGTACCGAAGACGGCCAAGAGGCTCAAGCCTGCAAGCAGAACAAAGGCAACTGTCTTGCGCGAGAGTTTGAAAACCGATATGAGTGCCAAAAGCAGAGGCAGGACCCCAATGTATCCCATCGAACTGACATAGTTGTGTGAAAAGCCTGCTCCCCATTGAGCTTTGTGCAGGATTCTCGTGAGGCTTCGCAGATCGACTGGATTGCCAAGCACGTCAGGTATGAAATACTTGAGTGCTGCCAGCTTTGCATGCGTGCTGCTGGCTATGATCTCATAGGGCAAGACTTTCCTGAAGGAATACTTACTCAGTTCATACGTTGGCAGGAGTTGATAGGAGCTGATCAGGCTTGCAATACATATTGCCACCACGGTATAGCCAACGGGTAGCAACCATTCTTGACTGGATCGACTCCTCTCAAGCAGGCTCCTGATTATGACGTACAATCCCAGAACATAGACATTGTAGATGACGAGCTGAGGAAATCCAGAGAGGATACAGAAGACCAGCCCAATGATAAGGAATCCTGCCCGCCTCCAGCACGGTTTCTGCACCAGGTGCTCTCCAAGCAGAATCAATGCCGGCAGCCAGCTGGCAGTTGATATAAAAGTCGGCTGACCATAGCGTGTTGTCATGAAACCGCAGAAACCAAAAGTGATAGCAGCGATTCCTGAGCCAGAGGTCGAAATTCCCAGCTTCCTTGCAAGCAGGAAGCTGAAAACAACGGCAATAAGAAAATGCAGGTAGATGAAAAGATCCATCTGGGTTGGCGGATCCAGCAAGTAGAGCATGATATTTACCGGATAGAAGACTGCTGACTGGAAGTTCGCCAGGAATGGTGTGCCACAGAACTGGTGTGGATTCCAGAAGGGCACTTCCCCCTGCCTGATCAGCCTTGTGGCAAAGATTCGACGTGGATAGTATGAAAATGTGCAGTCAGAAGTGATTGATGGCTTCTGAATATCCTCATCGCTTGCTTCGGCTAACCATGGATAAACGTTTTGCAGTCTGTATGTGACGATGGTCTCAGTGGTTACCAGTTCCTTCAGAAAAAAAAGGGTAACAAGGGCTACCAGTAAGAGGACAGCTACAGCGTCTCTGGACAATTTAGGCATGTCAGGATTTCTTCTTACCAATACCGAGATATATCTCCAGCCACATCTTGGCCAGTTCTCTTAGAGTGCTGAAAACATGACTGGGTCTTACTGTGCTTGTACCCCCAGCACGCGGGTAGTGCCTCACACCGATCTCAGTTATTCGGAAGCCATGGTAGCGTGCCTTGGCAAGGATCTCGGTATCAACGAAGAACTTCTTGGAACGGATTTCGATGACATCAAAGACTTCACGTCTAAACAGCTTAAAAGCACAATCTATGTCCCTCACCTTGAGTCTAAAGATAGTCCTGGCAATCAGATTGTAGCCCCAGGCAAGTACAAGCCTTGACAGTGGATCGTAGCGGTAGATTCGGAAGCCAGTCACTATGTCGTAGTCCTCGATAGCCGGCAGGAAATTCTTGACCTCCCTAACATCAAACTGGAGATCCGAGTCCGTGTAGAAAATCAACTTGCACCTTGCACTCTTGAACCCTGTGCGAAGAGCATCTGCATAGCCAAGGTTTTGTTCATGATGAATGGGCCTTACGCGTGGATTCTTCTCGTGAAGCCGGTCTATTATCCTTCCAGTGTCATCGCTGCTTCCATCGTTTACTACAACTATTTCCCAGTCCTCCAGATCGAGACTCTCTGCAACCTTGACAATAGCTTCTACTGCTTTCTCGATATTCTCCTCCTCGTTATAGGCAGGAAGCACAAATGATATTGACTTTCCCTCTCTTACCATCATCCCACGTAACCTATGCCTTCGAGCCTTCTTCGAATCTCGTCGCTCGCTTCACGTGACAACGCAGAGCCCCTGGCTCTTCCCAGCAATTGTTCATCGGAATATCTTACAGGATTCTGATCGACAAAATCACGCTTTAATATGCTGTCGGCCACTCGGCCATCCATCTGACGTGGTACGCTAAGCCCAAGCAAATGAAGCACGGTCGGCGCCACATCCAGAATCGATAGGGATCCAAAGTGGTGATCCTGCTTGAAGGCGTCACCGATACCAAGCAGGATGCCTTCCATACGATGGTCACCTGAGTTGCCATGGACAGGAAACACAAACCTGTTGCTGGTAAAATCGAGTGTACCGAGGGCTTTATTCTTCATGTCCTTGGGCAGGAAAACGAGATCCGGTGCTTCCTCAACATATGGACCTTCATAGATTTCCTCCCGAAGATAGACCCTATCGAAGAGTTGCTCACCTGTCAAAGGATGTGTGGTTGCTAAAAGCTCATCTTTGATCTCTTGCCTTATGCTTTCGTATTGAGCACCCTCGCTGACACATCCAAACGGTTCCCTTCCCTTGACATTGATGTATATCTGTCCGTAGTTGCCACGTGAATAGGCCACCGTCCTTGACCAATCAACGTTTTCCAGTGAAAGAAAAAATCTGTTGAGAAGCATCTGCATTCGTTGCCTCGAATGGAATCCTCCTGCAAGCCTGTGCCTTGCCAGACCAAGCGCCATCGATAACCTATAAAACAATACAGGTGTGAAGCCGATTGAAAACCAGAAGCGCTTGAATGCGCTCAGAGGATCATTCCTGAGTCGAAGGTAGCCTCGCTCCATCAACCAGATATTGATACTGAAGAATCGGTGGATGGGTCCAAATCCGTGGTCTGAAGCGATCAGGACATTGGCTCCACCGGCATCTTCAACCATGCGGGCAAGCCCTTCGTCGAGCATGGAATAGAAACCTTTAAGTCTTGGCGCGTGGAGTGCGGCTTCGTCTCTGTCGTGATTTGGATGCTGTTCATCAAACAAGTGCCACAGCTCATGCTGAGCCCGATCTGTTCCCCAAAAATGGGCAAAGAAAAGATCCCATTGGTGGGCCTTCATGAGGTAACGTGTCACTTTGAGATTGAAATCAAGCACCTCGTAAAGCTC
>JALGWB010000163.1:0-5198 GCA_025774405.1 bacterium | reverse complement strand
TAGACCTGTCTGTGATAGAGTTTGTAGGGTCCGAATCTCCCTTCGAGCTCCTCAAGCAGTGAGGGAGGTTCAACGAAATCTCGCCTTCCAAGAGGTGTCAGGAAGCCACTTATCATGATACCATTTATCTTCTCGGGTGGATAAGTGATGGGTACACTTATGACAATCGAAGTAAGCCCTGCCTCGCCGGCTAATGTCCAGAGCGGCTTGCCGTCTCTCAGAGTTGAATTAACAGGTACTTCACCAAAAGGATTTCGCCTCGAGATGGCTCCCTCAGAGACACCTTTTCTTCGCAGAAGAAACTCGAAGACACCGTGCTTGCCAGGGTTGAGACCGGTGAAGAAAGTGGTCCATGATGTGGCTGTGACCGGGGGCACCATCGTCACGAGGTTACCCCAGGCACCCCGCTTCATCATCGAGCCTAAGTTAGGCATTAAGCCCTCTTCGACAAATCGTTGCAGAAGATCCCAGGTGGCTCCGTCAAGACCCAGAATAACAACTTTGCGATCCATTCGAGACGCCATCAGATCGACTCCAGTTTGGAGAAGTTTGCAATCTTCAAGAACAGGTGGGTTATGTTGGCGAGCAGATTGAGACGGGCATGTCTCAGGTTCTCATCGTCCACCATCACCATCACATTTTCGAAAAATCGGTCAATGGGTTCCGCCAGCTCCAGCAGCACACCAAGAGCTTGCTTGAATTCACCTTCTCCCAGATGAGCCTCAAAGCGCGGCTTGACCGATTTGAAAACCTCATAAAGGCCCTGCTCATGGTTGGTTTCAAATACGCTCGGGTCGATTTCTGAGGAGAAGTTACCCCTGGTTATGTTGTAAGCCCGCTTGAAAGCTGTTATCAGTATGCTGAATCGCTCATCAGTCTGGAATTCCTTGACAGCATCCAGTCGGGAGAGCGTTGAGGTCGGCACATCGAGACCCGCATCCATGACCGCCTCAACCATATCCTGACGGTTGCCAGCCTCAACAAGCACGTTACAAAAGCGTTGGCGAACGAAATCAATCACAGTGGCCTTAAGATCTGCCTCTGCTACCTCGAGGGTGTCCCCGAAGAGTCCCGACGCCTTGGTTATCAGAGCATCTAGGGAAAAAGAGAGTCTTCGGTCTATGATGATTCTGACAAGCCCTGTTGCCAGTCTCCTGAGCCCATAAGGGTCTTCTGAACCTGACGGAATCAAACCAACACCAAAGTAACCAACCAGTGTATCTATTTTGTCAGCAACCGCAAGGAGAGTGCCTGTTTCGGTCTTCGGAAGCATATCATTGGCAAACCGAGGTAGATAGTGCTCAAAGATAGCCTCTGCTACCTCACGATCCTCGCCGAGAGCAATGGCATATTCCTTACCCATCGTACCCTGAAGCCCGGAGAATTCCTTCTCCCTGACCATGTTGGAAGTCAGATCGGCCTTTGAAAGCAGAGCAGCACGCCTGGCTCTCGATACGTCAGATAGTCCTGTTGCATCACAAAGCCATGCTGAAATCTCAACCAGCCGGTTTGTCTTATCCATGAGGCTGCCCAGTTTCTCCTGCCAGACGACGTTCCTCAGACGATCAACCATCGTCGTTAAGCCATCCTTGAGATCCTGATGCCAATAGAAGAGTGCGTCCTCGAGGCGAGCCTTAAGAACCCTCTCATTGCCGCCTTTGATCTTTCCACTGCGATCGGTATCGGTATCGGCAACAGCGACAAAGTGGGGAATCAGATTATCCGCACCATCGTGGACTGAGAAGAAATCCTGGTGCTCTCTGAGTGCTGTAACGATGACATCCCTCGGCATCTTGAGGAATCTTTTCGAAAAGCTGCCTGCCACAGCAATAGGGTATTCGACCATGAAGGTGACTCGCTCGAGGAGAGCCTCATCATCCACGATATATCCACCAACGGATTTGGCTGCTTCATCTATCCTCTGCCTGATGATTGCTTTCCGCTCCTCGTGATCAACAATGACAAATTCGCTTTTCAAAACATTCAGATACTCGGCAACACTCCTGAATCCAACCTGGCTCCTCCCAAGAAACCGATGCCCCCTGGTATACGATGATGATTTGACATCTGCGATCTTCAGATCAACTTTTCTGCCGTCAGCAACAGCTGCAATCCACCTGATAGGACGGGCAAAACGTAATCCTGAGGGTTCCCAGTGCATCGACTTGGGGAAGGAAATGGCCCTGGTCAGCTTCAGAAGCAAGTCCGCCAGTTCATTCAGGGTTGCCCTGCCTTTGATCTTTTTCTCCACGCAAACATAGCTCCCCTTGCCCTTTTGCTCCACTCTAAGATCTTCGACCTTCACACCCTGCGATCTCGCAAAGCCGCGAGCGGCCTGTGTTGGGCTACCGGTTGAGTCAAAGGCCACATCCGCCGGTGGTCCAAAGACCTTCTCGGTGATATCGGACTGACGCTCAGCAAGTCCTCTGGCGATGAGTACAAGTCTTCTTGGAGTCCCAAGCGTGATAATCTCACCATGGCTGATTCTGGTTTCAACCAACAGGCTTGCTGCGATTTTCTTCATCTGTTCTAGAGCCGGGCGGATGTAGGATGGAGGGATCTCCTCAGTTCCTATTTCAAATACGAGATCCAAGTCTATCTCCTGTCAAGTAGTGGAAAGCCAAGCTGCTCACGTTGCTCAACGTACTTCTCCGCCACGAGCCTTGCAAGTCTCCTGACCCGCAAGATATAAGAGGCTCTCTCGGTAACACTTATGGCACCTCTGGCATCGAGCACGTTAAAGACATGGGAGCACTTCAGAACGAAATCGTAGGCAGGCATAACAAGTCCGCTTTGGGCCAGCCTCGCTGCTTCCTTCTCGAAGAATTGGAACATCTGGAAATGTGCCTCAAGATCAGCTTCCTCAAAATTGTATCTTGAGAATTCAACCTCCCCCATCCCGCAAATGTCATTCCAGGTAAGCCTATTGTTCCATCTGACAGCCTTGATGTCGGCAACCTCCTGGATACACATTGCAATTCGTTCAAGCCCATACGTTATCTCACAAGTTATCGGATCAAGATCAAGACCCCCCGCCTGCTGAAAGTAGGTAAACTGGGTTATCTCCATTCCGTCGAGCCAGACCTGCCATCCGAGACCCCAGGCCCCCAGCGTTGGCGATTCCCAATCATCCTCAGCGAATCTTATGTCATGCTCTCTTGGATCTATTCCAATCCTTCTCAGAGTCTCGAGATAGACATCCTGGATGTCATCGGGCGAGGGCTTGATGACAACCTGGTACTGCAGGAATTGCTGAACCCTCATCGGATTCTCGCCATACCTGCCATCCCTCGGTCGCCTTGAAGGTTCAACATGGGCAGCGCGCCATGGCTCAGGTCCAAGAGCCCGCAGGAAGCTCGCCGGATTGAAGGTACCTGCCCCAACCTCGCTATTGTATGGTTGATGAATGGCGCAACCATATTGAGCCCAGAATGCCTCGAGCGTCATTATCAGATCCTGAAGAGTAAGCCCGCTACTGGTATGAGACATCTCTTATCCTTTCCAGGAAATCAAGCGATTTGATCTTTGCCGTCTCGCCAACTTGGCTCCGGACAAAAGAGTTCAAAAGATTGGAAACCTCCCTGCTGTACTGGTCAGAGGAATGTCGTTCTCTGACACTGGCAATTGATTCTGCTTCAAGCTCCCTCAGAAGTTCAAGTGCCTTGTTGGATAAACCAACTGAATTCAGATCACGATCGTGACAGGCTCTGCAAAGCAGTCCCCCCGATATCAAGCCAAACCAAGCTCCTTGATTGACCTGCCGTCCACAGCGAACACAAGATGCCAGGTGCGGCCCGTATCCAATCAAGCGGAGCAGCTTGAGCTCATAGGATGATAGTACTACTTCAAGCTGGGTTCGATTGGCAAGATCAATCTGCTTCAGGGTTTCGGTTAGCAGGTTGTAAAGACTCCTGTTGGGCTGCTCAGCTGGCAGCAGGCGTTCAACCATTTCACCAATGACGCTGGCATAGGCAACCTTGACCACATCCCGCTTGAGTTGCTTATACGGGCTTAAGATCTCACTGTGGCTGAGGGTATGAAGATCCCGGTTTTCCTTCTTGTAGAAAATAATGGCCGATCTGGTGAAAAGTTCGAGACTCGAGCCAAACTTGCTCTTAGGCTTCAAGCTACCCCTTGCGACGACTGAGATTTTGCCATAATCCCGCGTAAAAAGGATGACGATCTTACTGGATTCGCGCATCTTCCGGGTACGCAGAACAACTCCATGAGTACGATGGATGCTCATCAGCCGTTTGCTTGCCGGGCTGCCTTGCCCACTCCCTCCCCTCTTATGATCACCTTCTCAATTCTTTGACCTGTTACCTTATCTACCACGAACCGTAAACCATCAGCCTCGAATTCATCACCCTCTGAAGGAACTTTCCCCAGGAGGTCATAGAGATAACCAGCGAGCGTGTCGTAATCCTCTGCCTCGGCAATGCTTGTCTTGATTGCCTCATTCAGATCCTCGATACGAATCTTGCCATCGACCCGAACCTGATCGTCGCCGAGGACCTGAACCAGCGTTTCTTCCTCCTCATACTCGTCATAGATCTCGCCCACAATCTCCTCAAGCACATCCTCGAGTGTGACCAGGCCTACCACTCCACCAAACTCATCGACCACAATCGCCATATGGGTTTTCTTCTTTCGTAGATCGGTAAGCAGATCCTTGACCTTCTTGCTTTCTGGAACAAAGTAAGCATCGCGTATGATCTTGCTGATATCAGACTGCAGACCACCCTCATTTACAAGCTTGAAAAGATCCCGAGCATGAAGGACTCCGCGAATATCATCAATCGTCTTGCTATAGACCGGGATTCGTGAATGGCCACCCTCAGCTATTATCTTGATTGCCTCCCTAACTGTAGTTGTGAGCTCAGCGCAGACCATGTCGATTCTCGGAACCATTACTTCCCTCACCGCCGTGTCACGCATCTCAAAAATCGCATTTATCATTTCCTGCTCATCCTGATCGTCAACATCACCGTTTTCCTCCGCTCTGGCAATTGCCCTAAGCTGACCTGACTTGAGCAAAACCTCTCTTGCACGCGAACCCGCCAGGAAAAGCCCACGAGTCAGGATAAGCACACCCCTGACCAGCGGCCAGATGGGGACGAAGAGCATGAAAATAGGTCGAGCCAGGCGGACTGCTGCCCTTTCAGGGTCCCTGGCAACATAGATCCTCGGTAGTAACC
>JALGWB010000162.1 GCA_025774405.1 bacterium | reverse complement strand
CTCTGATCTTGAGTAAACCAACCTTCTCACCCTGCTCCCTGAGCTCATCCACAACGACCTTTGCTGTGCCACACGTCGAGCCCAAGGCAACAACAATGCGCTCTGCATCCTCAGTTTTATACTTCTCAACTATTTCATAGCGGCGTCCAGTAAGCTTGGCAAACTCCTCGGCAACTTCATCGATAACCCCAGGCGCATTTTGCATTGCCACTATCTGAGGTATCTTGTGCTCGAAATAATAGTCATGGAAATCGAGGGGACCGAAGGTTGTTGGATGATCCGTATCAAGCAGATTGTGTACGGGTTTGAACTCACCGATGAACCGCTGAACAGCATCATCCTCGAGAACCTCAACTGCTTCAAGCGTATGGCTGAGGATAAAACCATCGAGACAGACCATGACAGGCAAGAGCACATCCCTATGCTCAGCGATTCTCACTGCCTGGACTGCATTGTCATAGGCTTCCTGAGAATTCTCGGAATGGATGTGGATCCAGCCTGCATCTCGTGTGCCCATCGAGTCACTATGGTCGCAATGGATATTGATGGGTGCACTCAGAGCACGATTTACCACAGCCATAACTATTGGGCATCTGGTCGAGGCAGCAATATAGACTATCTCCCACATCAAAGCCAGCCCATTGGCACTGGTCGCTGTCATCACCCGCGCACCTGCGGCCGAGGCACCAACCGCTGCACTCATTGCACTGTGTTCGGATTCAACCAGGACGAATTCGGTATTGACCAAGCCATCGGCCACATACTCTGCAAACTTGTGCATCAATTCGGTCTGAGGTGTGATCGGGTAGGCAGCCACAACGTCGGGATTTATCTGCCTCATTGCTTCAGCGACTGCATCGTTGCCTGTAAGCGCAATCAACTTTCTCGCCTTGACTGCTCCCATCATTCGCTCTCCTTCTTGCTTACCTGAGCTTCTTCAACCATTTCAATGGCGTGCACTTTAGGGGGACAAACCTCAGCACATATGCCACATCCCTTGCAGTGATCGTAGTCTATGGCAACCACTTTACCATCCTTTACCTTGATTGCCGTATCGGGACACCAGATCCAGCAAAGCAGGCAATGGATGCATTTTCCCTCATCGCGTACCGGTCTGAAAGTCCGCCAGGAACCTGTTTCATAATCTTCAGCATTGCCGGCTTCGTCAATTCTTCCCCCAATTACCAGATCCTTCCATCCTTTCATCTTCTTATCCCCTTACCTCTTCATAAGCCCTTCTCATAGCCTTCAGATTGCCCTCAACAACTTCCCTGCTAAACTTACTCTCAAACTTCTTGGAAACAACACGTGTCATGCTTTCTATGTCAGCAAGATCGCTGACCTTAAGGAGGGCACCAATCATCGGGAGATTGGGAATCGCCCGACCTATCTCCTCGAGTGCGATCTTGGTCGCATCAACGGTATAGACGGTTGTATCACCAAGATCACCCCTAGCCTTAAGCTCTTCAGGATCCTCCGGGCTATTTACCAGAAGCTTGCCACCGGATGCAAGTCCTGACGTCACCTTCTCACTGGAAAGCAATGTAGGATCAAGTACGATGACGATCTCGGGATTCTCAATATCACAATGCAGGTTTACCGGTTCGCTGCTTATTCGGTTATAACCTCTGATAGGAGCACCCATTCTTTCAGGCCCATAATCAGGGAATCCCTGAGCAAACTTACCTTGCTCAATCATGGCTTCAGCAAGCAGGAATGCCGCTGTCTTGGCTCCCTGACCGCCCCTGCCATGCCATCTTATCTCCAAAGGCTTGACCATCTCTACCTCCCTCTACTTGATCTCACCACGACCCTTGATTGCCCTGGCGAGTGTAATCTCATCGGCAAGATCCAGGTCACTACCAATCGGAACGCCTGTTGCTATGCCTGTTATTTTCACACCAAGCGGCTTGAGTGTCTGAGCTATGTAATTGGATGTGGCTTCACCTTCAACATTGGGATTAGTAGCTATTATCACCTCAGTGATGCCGAGATCCTTTATGCGCTTCTTCAATCTATCTAGGGCAAGATCCTCTGGACCGATGCCATCCAGCGGGGACAAACGTCCATGCAGTACATGGTAGAGACCCCTGTATTCACCTGTACTTTCGATTCTCATAACATTGCCAGGTTCCTCAACTACACATATCACTGAATGGTCGCGTCTGGGATCGGTGCAAATGGAGCAGACTTCCTGCTCAGTCAGCGCTCCACACTCCGAACAGAACCTAACACTTTGCTTCATCTTGACAATCGCATCCACCAATGCCGCCACCTCATCTTGAGAAGCCTTAACCAGATAAAGAGCAAGCCGCTGGGCTGTGCGCTTACCTATTGTTGGCATCTTGGTAAGCTCCTGTATCAACCTCTCAAGAGTTTCTGAACCAACCATCTTCAGGTCACACCAGACCAGGTGGAATCCCGAGTCCACCGGTCAGCTTAGAAATCTCACCCATGACCAGTTCCTGAGCTCTTCGCTTAGCTTCGTTAACCGCTGCCACTATTAGATCTTCAAGCATCTCAATGTCATCCCTGCTCACAACCTCGGGATCTATCTTGATGCTTACAATTTCCTGCCTGCCATTGGCCACAGCGGTGACCATACCGCCTCCGGAAGTAGCTTCAACAGTCTTTTCCGCAAGATCTTCCTGAATTTTCTGTATTTGACTCTGCAGCCGCTGGGCTTGCTTCATCAAGTCGGTGAGCTTGTTACCCAATTGGCTTTCACCTCCTCACAGCACTTCCTCACCATGAGATTGCTGGTTGAGCTGCCTGATCTCGACAATCTTCCCTCCCAGGTTCTCTATCAGCATCCTTACCAGTGGCTCCTTGGAGGCTGCCTCGGTGAGGTCCTTTGTGGTTCTGGATTTATCGCGCTTCACCCTGGTCTTGATCACTACCGAGCTATTGGTAAGCTTTCTCAGATGTTCTGTCAATACACGCAAGTTATGTTTCTTGAGAATCTGACTCTCATGAAAGGCGCTGGGAACCTCAAGCCAGTAGATCCCATCACTGACCCTCGGTGGATCACAGAGGTCAAGAACAGAGGCAAGTGAAGCCCTCGTGTTACGCAGATCCTCGATAATGTTACGCCATCCACTCGTTAAGTCCTCGAATTTCTCAAGCTCGTCCCGATTCTCACGCCGCTTCACCTCAGCTGGGTTAGGGTTCGAAGGAGTATTGCTCGATCCAGACGTATCCGAGTTCTTTATCTTGGCTATTATTTCAGAGATCTTGGTAAGCCCCCGAAGCTTGCTCATCCGCAAAAGCAGTGCCTCAAGCAGATACCGCTTGTGGGTTGCCCGCCTAATCATATTCTCAGCATCAGCAATCATGGTGACCATGGCCAGCAGGTGCTCAGACGGGACTCCTTCGACATCCGCTACAAGACGTCGCCTTAGCTCTGTACCGAGTGACAGTAGCTGACTTGATGACGGATCAACTGCTGCAACCAAAAGGAACCTCAACCATTCGATCAGTGACGATATGAGATCAAGCGAGTCAGCACCTGCGTCGAAAGCATCAGCAACAAGATCCAGAACCTTCGACTCGTCACCAGCTATGATCGCCTTTGCTATCCCGGCTACCAGATCACTACCCCTCAGACCTGCAATCGCACCAACGTCTTCCTCAGTTGCAGTCCCACCGCTGAAGGCCAGAACCTGTTCAAGCATGCTTTGAGCATCACGCATACTTCCGTCAGCCCTCTGGGCCATTATCATCAGCGCTGCCTGATCACATTTGTAACCTTCGGTCTCACAGATCTCACTGAGTCTGGCTGCAATACTTTCTGCTGAAATACGTCTGAAGTCAAAGCGCTGACAGCGAGAAACTATGGTCGACGGAACCTTGAGTGGCTGGGTGGTAGCGAAAATGAAAACAACATGGGGCGGAGGCTCCTCGAGGGTCTTGAGCAGGGCATTGAACGCTTCCTGTGTGAGCATGTGAACTTCATCAATGATATAGACCTTCTTCTTGCCGCCTACCGATGCATATCGAACGCTTTCTCTCAGGTTTCTTATCTCATCAATGCCACGGTTGGATGCCCCATCGATTTCAATGACGTCCATACTCGTGCCCTGATTTATCTCCTTGCAGGCACTGCACTCGTTGCAGGGGGTTAGTGTTGGAGCATTGATGCAGTTGAGCGCCTTAGCCAGAATCCTCGCTACAGTTGTCTTGCCCACACCTCTCGGTCCGGTGAAGAGGTAGGCGTGAGCCAGGTGTCCAGCCTCAAGAGCGTTCTTCAAGGTTGTGGTTACATGCTCCTGACCAACAACCTCATCGAAGGTACGAGGTCGCCACTTCCTTGCAATTACTACGTAGTCGGATCCCTCTGGCAATCTATCACCTCCTGCCCAGGTCGTGCACCCTTCCTCGATCAGACTCCCCAGGCGCCAGCAGGACAGCCAGCTCCAACCAGGTTTCCCTGCGGCACATGAAGTCACTCGCTTACCGCTGCTACCTTCCGGTCCTGACGGGGTTCACAAGCCTTCATTGCGCAGGACCTGATCTTCATCGCCACTTATCCAGCCGCTTTCCCAAAGAGACCGGACCTCAAAAGGGACTTCGACCCCGCTATAGCGGGTTGCGGGTTACAGGGCACCGCTCCCTCCCCATCTAGCACGACCTGGGGTCGGAGCCAAAAAAGCTGCACCCTCCTTCGTCCAGTTGCGCAATCAAAATACCAGCAAATCAATCACGTGTCAAGCAGGTCTGGGATGCTTTGGAGTGCGGGATGATGGCTGGTGTAAAGTGGAAATGTGAGAGAAGCGCTGTATGGTTACGGTTCACCCGAGTTCAAGACCGAAGGGCTCATCGATTGCCTGGCTTATAGTATTTGAGTGCTTCTGGAAGCCATCGTTTGAGATTCTCAATGCGATGCTCGCTGCTTGGATGGGTTGAAAGGAATTCTGGGGGTTGCTCACCTTCAAACTCATGCTGCATCTTCTCCCAAAAGGTGATTGCAGCATGTGGATCGTAACCAGCCTTGGCCATATAGATCAAACCCATGTAGTCTGCTTCCTGTTCGTGAGTACGGCTATAGGGCAGTACATAAAGCAGGCCGGAACCTGCTCCATAAGCAACCCTTGCAAGCTCAAGAGTTGTTTCACTTTTTGTCTTGAGAGCCTCGTCAAGCGCAATCCCACCCAGCTGCACGAGTAGCATCTGGGACATGCGCTCAGCTCCGTGGCGGGCAATGGCATGAGCAATCTCATGTGCCATCACAGT
>JALGWB010000161.1 GCA_025774405.1 bacterium | reverse complement strand
GGATCGTAAAGGTCCGACTGACAAGGTAAAGGTGTTGTCGGTTGCCAAGCTGCTTGGGGAGGCGATTCGGAGAATACATGAAGGAGAATCGGTAAGTTCACTTTTCATCTGAGGTATGAGAAATGGCAACAGTTGAACTGAAGGCAAAGATCCGGACTGAAGTTGGCAAGGGCAAGGCAAGGAAGTTACGAGCTGCAGGCTTGATACCGGCTGTGCTCTACGGTGAAGGGGAAGAGTCTCGGCCACTTGTCTTGAGCTACAAGGAGTTCCACCCCGTGATTCACACAGCTGCCCGTGAGAATGTCATACTGGATCTGAAGATTGAAGGTGCTGAGGGCGATGAGATCAAGGCAATCATTCGTGAGATCCAATATCACCCAGTAAGACGGGATATCCTCAACGTGGACCTCCAGCACATCTCAATGACCAAGCAAATAACTGTCAATGTTCCGATTGAACTTGTAGGTGAGCCAATTGGCGTTAAGACAAAAGGTGGCATTCTTGAAACCATCCTGCGTGAAGTCGAAGTCGAGTGTCTTCCTGCAAACATCCCTGACAAGATTGTTGTAGACGTATCCAATCTCGATGTTGGTGACTCCCTGCAGGTGAGCGATCTCCGCATAGAAGATGCCAGGATCACAAGTGATGCTGAGTCAACCATCGTTACTGTAGTTGCTCCTACAGTGGTCGAGGAGAAGCCAGTCGAGGTAGAAGCAGAGGAGGTTGAGGAGAAGCCCGAGGCTGAGGCTGCTGAGAAAGAGGAAGCGACTGAGGCCCCTGAGACTGAGTCGGAGAAGTAGGCTTGCTGGTCGCAATAGGGCTTGGCAATCCTGGTGACCGATACCAGAGGTCAAGACACAATTTGGGCAAAGAGGCTATCATTGATCTTGCAGGGAGGCTTGGAATCAAACTGACTCCAGGCGAGGGCGACTTCTACGTCGGCGATGAACCGAGTCTGAAGCTCTCATTGGTTGTGCCAACCACCTACATGAACCTAAGCGGTAACTCTGTTCTCCAGGCGATGGATGCTCTGGGCGTGGTGCCTCGGCAGTTGCTTGTTGTGTGCGATGACTTTAATCTGCCATTGGGTTCCATTCGGCTGAGAAGGGCTGGCGGTGACGGTGGCCACAAGGGATTGGCTTCAGTCATATATCAGCTTGGTACGATTGATTTCCCGAGGCTACGTCTTGGTATTGGACCGCTTCCTTCTGACGTGGAAGCCGAGGAATTCGTGCTTTCGGATTTTGCCGAGGAGGAACTAGAAATTGTTGCAGACGTTATTAGAACAGCTGGTGAGGCGATCCTGTCAGTAGCAGCTGACGGAATTCACAAGGCGATGAACGCTTTTAACAGAAGGATTGATGCTTAGTGGAAGTGGGCATTGTCGGTCTTCCCAATGTTGGCAAGTCGACCCTGTTCAACTCGCTTTCCAATGCGTGCGCTGCGGCAAGTAACTATCCCTATTGCACAATCGATCCCAACATAGCCGTTGTCGAGGTCAGGGATGATCGGCTCAGTAGGCTTGCTGAAATTGTTCAGCCTGAGATCTTGACCCATCCAACGCTTCGTTTTGTTGATATTGCCGGGCTTGCCAGGGGTGCAAGCAAAGGTGAGGGCCTCGGCAACTTGTTTCTATCCCATATCAGAGGAGTGGATGCTATAGTTCATGTCTTGAGGTGCTTCGAGGACGAGACGGTCATCCACCTGGAGGGGGCTGTTGATCCCATTCGTGATCTCGAGATTGTTGAAACTGAGCTTCTGCTTTCCGACATTGAAATCCTCGAAAGACGGATCGCAAAGCTTGAAAAGGTTGCCCGGACAGGCGATCAGCATGCAAAGAAGCAGCTCGAATTCCTTAGCAGTATCCGAGATGATCTCGATAAGGGCAAGGGCTATAGGGCACCTGATGGTCTCGATCCAGAACTTGACGAACTTCTCAACGAGATCAGGTTGCTCTCGCTCAAGCCTGCATTGCTGGTTGCCAACATAGGTGAAGATCCAGATGATGACGTTACCCGGGCACGGATCAAGGCGTGTGAGTGTGCTGCCTCTGCACGCAATACGGTCTGCATTCCCATTTCGGCTCGTCTGGAATCTGAACTTGCAGATATCGAAGAGGATGAGGCTGAAGAGCTGCTGAAGGAGATGGGATTTCACGCAAGTGCTTTGGATAGATTTGTAAGAGCTTGCTATGATCTTCTCAAGGTGATAACATTCTTTACAATCAAAGGGCGGGAGACTCGGGGCTGGACAGTGAGGGATGGGACATGTGTTCGGGATGCTGCTGGCAAGATCCATACCGACATGAAGGACAGGTTCATCAGTGCCGATGTCATCGGCTTCGAGGACTTCGTTCGGGTTGGTAGTATGACAGCAGCAAGAGATATGGGTCTTGTTCGGACAGAAGGAAAGCATTATATAGTGAAAGATGGGGATATAGTGCTTGTGAGGTTTGGCAAGTGAAAGGGGAAAGGATGCGATTGTACGAAACCGTATTCATTCTGGATCCTAAGCTCGAAGACGACCAGCTAAGCGAGGAGATCAGCAAGGTTCGTGATCTGATCACAGATTCTGGTGGCGAGATAGTCAAGGTTGAGGAAGGTGGGAAACGCAAGCTTGCATACGAGATAAAAGGCAACAGGGAAGGTTACTATGTACTCATAGTCTTCCGCGCAGAGCCATCTTCCATACCTGGCATTGAGCGTTCCTACCGCCTCAATGAGAAGGTTCTCCGTCATATTGTTATAGTCGCAACTGAGAAGAGAAGTGAGACCAAGGCAGGCGGGATGTCTGGTGAAGCCTAGGTTTGGGCAATGTGGACAGGGGGGTTGAGATGGCGGACGTAAGATTGGCTACGATCAACAAGGTTCTGTTGAGCGGAAGACTCACACGTGATCCTGAGCTGCGCTACACGCCGAGCGGGACGGCGGTTTGCTCATTTTCAGTTGCTTCAAGCAGGAACTACCGGACCCAGGATGGCGAGTGGAAGCAGTCCGTTGCCTTCGTCAATGTCGTCGCATGGGGAAAGCAGGCCGTACTTGTCAACGAATACCTCAAGAAGGGAAGCGCTGTCTATGTTGAAGGCAGGCTTAATAGCCGCAGCTGGGAGACAGACGAGGGACAGAAGCGAAGTGTCCTTGAAGTCCGTGCGGAAAGGGTCCAGTTCCTGGATCGGATTGCCAAGCCGGAGGTTGTCGAGGAGGAATTTGTCGAGCCAGTTGAGGAAGGTGGACTCGAGAGTGAAGATGAAGTGCCATTTTAGAAGATTTTCGGAGGAGCATTATGGCCAGGGGTGATCGAAAACGCAAGAAGATGTGCAGGTTCTGTGCAGATGGTGAGGAGATAATCGACTACAAGGATGAACGCAAGCTGTCGCGATACATTACCGAGCGAGGCAAGATTCTTCCAAGAAGAATTTCTGGCGTGTGCGCAAGGCATCAGCGGCAGCTTACGAGAGCAATCAAACGAGCCAGGCACATTGCTCTGCTTCCTTTCACGACTGAGCAGGTCAAGTAAGAAGGGGTGCGCTGATGGAGATTATCTTACTTGAGGATGTTGCCAATCTTGGCAAGCGTGGTGAAAAGATCGCTGTCAAGGATGGTTATGCGAGGAACTATTTGCTTCCTCGCAAGCTTGCGCTTCCGGCCACACCCAGCGGGTTGAAGATGCTAAAGGAGGAGGAGAGGCGTCGGGCCGTCAGAGAGATGAAAATGCACAGGGAAGCTGAGGACTTGGCCAAGGCATTGAGTAAGGTTTCATGCACCGCCGAGGTTCAGGCTGGTGAGGATGACAGGGTTTTTGGAGCTGTTACCAGTGGTGACATTGCTGAACTACTTTCAAATCAGGGATTTGACATCGATAAGCGGAAGATCGTACTTGACGAGCCTTTGAAGGCACTCGGAGTTTATACGATACCCATTCGCCTTTATAAGGATGTTGAGGCAAAGATAAAGGTTTGGGTAGTCAAGAAGCAACCTTAAGGGGGTAGTCCGATTGCGAATCTGCGGCATCTTGGTCTTTCTGGCATTGGCAGCACTGCTGATCAGTTGCGCGCGTGAACAAGAAGGTGAGGTCCTGGCAAGAATAGGTAGCCAGCCTATCACGCTTGCTGACCTCGAAGCAAGGCTTGAGAGTATGCCACCATTCATGAAGGAGCAGCTCAACAAGCCTGAAGGTCGTGAGCGATTGCTCAAGGCAATAGTCCAGGAGGAGATTATTGTCAGAGAGGCACGGGCAAGGGGATTAGACAGGAGTGAGGAGTTCAAGGACGAGATGGCAAAACGTGAACGCGATGCCCTGGTGAGGCTCTTCTATGAGAAGGTGATTGATGAGGCCAGTAAACCTTCAGAATCTCAGATCCAGGCGTATTATCAAAATCATCTCGATGAGTTCGTAGAACCTGCCAGAGCTCGAGCACGGCACATCCTGGTCAAGACCGAAAAGGAGGCTCTCAGTGTCAGGAAGCAGCTGGAGCAAGGTGGTGATTTCGCAGAGCTTGCCAAGAAGTATTCCCTCGATGCTTTGACCAAAGATAGGGACGGTGTGATCCATGGTGAGGTCATCGATGGCAAACCGATCAAGGGATTGGGTGATTTGCCTGAGCTGGTTGATGCCATCCTGGATTTGAAAGAGGGTGAAATCGGGGGTCCAGTCAAAACATCAAAGGGATATCATATCGTAAGGGTCGATAAGTATGAGCCTAAGAGGCAGAGATCGCTCGAGGAGGTTCGCGAGAGTATAGAATCGGAGCTTCAGTTTAAGCGACAACAGGCGGTGCGTGATAGCGTGCTTGGTGACCTGGAAAAGAAGTATCGGGTGGTTTTCGTTGATTCAAAGGTGAATTCAGAGACACCTGAGGCACTTTTCAAGAAGGCGAGTGAGGAATCAGACCCCAGACGTAAGATCGAGTACTATGAGCAGTTCATTGCGAAGTTCCCCGATGATGAGCGGGCGTATGAAGCCAAATTTATGATCGGTTTCACATTAGCAGAGGAGCTCAGGGATTACGACGCTGCTGAGAAGATCTTCAAGGAGTTTCTGGAGGCATATCCAGCAACTGATCTCGCTGATGATGCCAAATGGATGATCGAGAACATGCGATCTGGCGCTCAGCCAGATTTTCAACCCGAATAGATTTGACAGGGCAAGCGAGGTGAGGTAGGTGGTTGAGGTCAAGGTTTGGAAGCTGGCAATGGACGGAAGAACTGATACCCCTGTCGTAATCCTGCGAGAGATTGGAGGGCAGAGGGTTCTGCCTATCTG
>JALGWB010000160.1 GCA_025774405.1 bacterium | reverse complement strand
CATGAAGGCATGTGGGGCGACCAACCGAATCCTTACAGTGGCAATGATATCTACCTCACAGGGATTCTTGCCGACACACTGACCAAGGAAGCGATTCTGATCGCACTCAAGGATAGGCGGACATTTGCTGTGGAGGTCAATCCCAAGAGTGACAGGATGGCTATCCTGTTCCAATGTGAAGGTCACTGGATGGGTGATGTCTTTGAAACTGCTTCCGACACGGTTCACTTTGACATAACGGTTTGGGCAGAGAGTGATTTCATCTCAGTGGAGCTCATCCGCAACGGGATGCAGGTTGACTATGCAAGTCCAGGTACCAACTACTACGAATGGCATCCTGAGGATGATCCCCCTATGGGTGAATCCTACTACTTTGTTAGAGCGCAGCAGACCGATGGTGATTACCTCTGGTCGAGCCCCATATGGGTGATAAGTACATCTGAGGAATGGGATCCAATAAGTGCTGTCAATGAGGATGATGCCAACGGCGAGCCTGTGCTTCTCTATGAACAGGTGACCATCAAGGGTAGAATCACAGTTGGGACAGGAACCTTTTCATCAGTCGACAATCATATTTTCGTGCAGGATGCAACAGGTGGGGTTAACGTCGTCAAGCGCAATTCGCTTGATCCCAATGTCAGCGTTGGTGACAGTGTTACGGTAACCGGGACAGTTGACCAGACAGCTGGTCTGACCAAGGTCTCAAGTCCGACGATAACAGTTGAGGCGACTGGTCTTGGCGAGCCCGAGCCTTTGCTGGTCACAACCGGGGATATCGAGTCCAATGGCGAATTCTACGAAGGGCTCTTTGTCAAGGTTCGGGGCTGTAGCCTTGTTGCTGGAACCTGGCCTGAGGAGGGAGTCGATGGCACGGTCACCATTGACGATGGAAGCGGGGATTGCACACTTTTCATCGATAGTGATACTGATATCGATGGTTCGCAAGCTCCTCAAGGTTTGTTTGATGTTGTTGGTGTAGTCACCCAGTATGATCCAAGCTTCCCCTATTGGTCAGGCTATCGCCTTGCACCAAGATCGACTTCGGACATATCAACATGCGCTGGCATAGCGGTTTCTATACCCGAAATCGTAACCTTGATGACCGCAGGAAATCCTGCTGGTGGCAGCATTGAGATAACCTTCGCTCCTGAGATAGTCAGGTTTGCCAAGATCATAACCTTCTATGACGTTCATGGGCGCAGGCTCGATGTGATTATGAGCCGTCCGGGCGAGACGAGCCTCTCATGGCCGGGCAATACCGATAGGACAGGTGTTTCAAGTGGCATCTACTTCGCTGTCATCGACGTCGCTGGCAGGCGACAATCGACCAAGATCATTCTTATAAGGTAGCTTCTCGCTCCTGTCTGAAGGTGAGCCCGAGGTAGGCTTCGGGTTTTGTTGACCTCATCCAACCAGTGTGCTAATATGCCACAGCCCTAGCGGAACAACTGCGTGATCAGCATTTCGACCAGGCAGCTTTTGGTTAGGAGTTGAGGCGTGCCCAAACTTAAGACCTTCTTCCTTGTAGTGGCTGTAATCGTAACTGTCCTGATTCTCTTGATGCCGCCACGTGAGGGTCTATCAAGCCAGGGGCAGGCAGCCCTTTCGATCTTTGCCTTCTGCTTCATTCTCTGGACAACTGGAGCTTTGCCACTTTCCGTAACAAGCCTCCTGGCGATTGCTCTGCTGCCGCTGCTGGGAGCGATGAATGCGGGCAAGGCTTTCTCACTCTTCGGCAACCGCGCCGTCTTTTTCATCCTCGGGGCTTTCATCCTATCGGCCGGGCTGATGAGCTCCGGCCTGAGTTCGAGAATTGCGCTCATCTTTCTGCGCCGATTTGATCGTAGCCCTAAGCTGCTGCTTTCAGGCATCATTCTGTCTTGTGGCTTCATGGCAATGTGGATGCCTGCTCATGCAGTCGCGGCTTTAACCTTTCCAATCGTGCTTGAGATAGCTTCGGCCTTGAAGCTTGAGCCGAGGCACAGCAACTATGGCAAGGCACTTTTCCTTTCAATGGCATGGGGATGTGTCAGTGGTGGCGTACTTACACTGCTTGGTGGAGCACGCAATCCTCTGGCAATCGCCCTCTTGCGTGAGCGCTACCACATGACAATAGGGTTTGCCCAATGGACACTGAGTGTCTTTCCCATCCCCTGCGTGCTGCTCGTTGTCGTTCATCTATTGGTCTTCAAGTCTTTTGCACCTGAGATACGAGATGTTAAGGCAGCCCGGGAGCTTATCGAAAAGAGGGTCTCGGAGATAGGTCCCATGTCATCGGTTGAAAGGCGAGTGCTCGGTGTTATGGTGGCTACCATTGCGGCATGGGTTTTTCTCGGTGAGCACATTGGACTTGCACCGATAGCGATCCTCGGCGCCTCTGCCCTTTTCGTCGTGAGAGCCATCGACTGGCACGATGTCGAGAGGTATGTCAACTGGGGAGTGATTCTAATGTACGGTGGGGCGATTGCCCTTGCTGCAGCGCTTGAGCTTACGGGTGCATCGAGGTGGCTGGTTGAGACGCTGTTAAGATCACGCCAGCTCAGTCCCTTCACGCTTGTTGCCCTGATCGGTTTCATTTCAATTGTTCTGACGGAGGCAATGAGTAATGCAGCTGTGGTTGCGCTCGTGTTGCCGATAGCATTTGAGATTGGCGAGACTGTTCCGGGAGTTTCACCACTTCTTATGGTCTTTGCAGTAGCCGTTCCAGCCGGACTTGCTTATTCGTTACCAATTGGTACTCCACCCAATGCCATAGCTTATTCAGCCAGATATCATAGAATAAGGGATTCGGTTAAGGTCGGTGTACTGCTTAACCTGACAACCCTTGCGACTTTCATGCTTGTCGCTAGATTTTATTGGAAAAAGATCGGAGTACTCTGAGAGGGGGCATGACCGATGGGCTATCTAATGCTTGTGCTTTCACCGACTCGACACAATGAGAAATCAGTTGACCTTGCACTTTCACTTGTCGAGCGGACCAAGCGAGCCTTGCTTGCAGTCTTTATCGTGGATACGAGAGTAACCGACGCCATCTCTGAACGAATAATCGATATCGGTTTTCTTGGTGATACCGTGAGTGAGCGTCTTGCCGAGGCGATTCTGAGGGACTATGAGGCGAGGGGAAGGCGAGAGCTCGAGCAGGTGAAGGCCAGAGCTGAGAAGCTTGGGATAGAATGCGAGTTTCTTGTGAGGAAAGGTGACTTTGTAGAGGAATGTCTCAAAGTGGCGCGAGAGCGACAGGTTGAGGACATGGTTGTTTCACGAGCAGAGCGCTCCAATCTTTCAAGAAAACTTTTGGGCTCAGCTGTCAACGAGTTGCTTGAGAAGGCACCATGTCCTGTAATGGTTGTGAGCCATTCGAAGGTCGAAAATCACAACGAGAACGGAGCAGCGACCGGCTAGCAGGTCAAAGTGCTACTCTGCCGTTACTCAACAGGTTCCCAATCTGCATAGGCTGAAACATCAAGCGAAGATCTACCCTGATATTCCATCTTCATACCGTAGTTGTAGCTCCAGCCGATGTACTCAGAGTCACCTCCACCAATTGTGGTTATCAGGATTCGGTTCTGGTATGAGCCAATTGCCCTGACTGCATCACCTTGCCAGGTGGCATCACCAGCACTTGCATCAATGGGAAGCCAGCCGTAGTTTGGCAGATAGACCTCAGTCCACCTGTGGAAGACATCGTCCATGCTCGAACGATCGCCTCTTTCGCAAACACCTGCGCAAAAGCGAGTCGGGATGCCAGCACCACGCGCCATAGCCATGAATACGAAGGAATACTCCGAGCAGGAACCTGTGCCCCGCCTGAGAACATTCGGTGCTGTGTCCCAACCACCAACTCGCTCGTATTCGATCTTATCATTCACATATTCGAAAATACGGCGGACTATCCAGTAGGGATTGGCTTCATCGCCGACGGCTTCTGCGATCGCCTTCTGGATAACAGGATCATTTATGCGAAGCCTGCTGCCATCGACTGTGTACTTTCGCTTGAGATCAGCCGGAATCTCATCAAGGCTTCCAACGTGCTCTGGAATGATGTAATGTTGCAGGTGTTGAAGCTCAACCGGCACCTCATAGGAGACCCGTCCTGTCTGGCCTGGTTCAAGATGTTGAACGACGAAATGGGCAAACTCCTGTCCCCATCTGTCAGTGACGAAATCGGGCTGGGCAGGCACAAAAGTCGGATCGGCGAGCAGGTGCTGATGCGGAAGTTCCCTGTGGGGGAGAGCAAGATAGATGTTGACCTTCTCGATTGGATCGGGACCCTGGCATCTCACCCTGCAGGTGAACCTGACCTTCGCCCGCTTTGGACTACTTGTGACTGTCAGATTATCACCATCCGTGGTGACGGCATAGAGTGAGTCGGTCTCATAATCCACATTCCAGAGAGAGTTCCCATCCCAGGCAAGCCCGAAGGCATAGGGCCCGGGGGCTTCCAATCGCATTATGACCCAGCCGTGGACAGGCTCAACCATGTAAAGGCGATCACGATAGCGATCGGAGACCCAGAGGTATGTACCATCCCAGGTGAGTCCATTGGAAAGACTTGAGGGGGCTTTGAGTGAAGCGATTGGCGTACCATCGTCGGTGGCGAGCTTGACAAGCTCGTCCTTTGCAGCATCTATTGCCCAGAGGTAGCCATCCTGCCAGGCAAGGCCGAGGGCCTGCGAACTCGGGGCACTCAGCGTGTTCACGACCTTACGGCTCTTTAGATCCAGCTTGTAAATCATATCCTCATAATAGCCTGCGATCCAGAGGCAGCCGTCCCCATAGGCGAGTCCTGTAGGGAAGAAAGCTGGACAGGCGACTGAGTCCACGATTGCGCCTGTGGTAACATCAATGGCATAGATGTATTCGGCATCTCTGTCGGCAAGCCAGAGATGGCGCCCGTCCCAGGCAAGCCCTGTTGGATAATCGGTGGCGGGCAGGCCCTTGATGACATCACCCGGCGTCGTTGCCATTGCATAGCACACGATAAGAAGCAATAGGCCGAGAAAAAGGGTTAGCATCTTCATCGCCTGGACCTCCTGTGATTTCCCATGGTCTTGGGATACTGATTCATGACGGAGTTCTATCATAGGAAACCCATGATCCCTTGTCAAACCCTGTCTGATTTTGCTTGACAAGGTGGGCTCTAACTGATAAGTTGCCACAGAATTTTTGGCTGTGATAAGCCAAAGGTTATGCAAGGTTATTGCGGGCACCTATCCTCCAAACTTGAGAAGGAGGTGAGCAAGGGGAAGGCAGCTTGACCGGA